>JAYRUI010000495.1:0-2618 GCA_041919175.1 Rheinheimera sp.
GCGACCCTGAATCCTGCAATAGAGTGCTGATTGAAAACTGCCTGTTTGACACAGGGGACGACTGTATCGCGCTGAAATCCGGTCGTAATAACGACGGCCGCCGTTTGGCAACGCCAGTGCAAAATGTGGTTATTCAGGATTGTCTGATGAAAGCAGGCCATGGTGGCGTGGTGCTTGGCAGCGAAATTTCCGGTGGCGCCAAGCATATTTATGCCAGAAGACTGCGGATGAGTAGCCCGGATCTCGACCGCGGCCTGCGCATTAAAACCAATTCGCTGCGCGGTGGCCTCATCGACACTGTTGCTATGTGGAATATCGATATTGGTCAGGTCAAAGATGTGCTGGTGATTAACTTTTATTACGAAGAAGGCGACGCCGGCAACTTTTTACCCCAGGTGCGCAATATCAGTTTGCACAATTGGCGGGTGGCACAGGCAGAGCGGTTATTTGAGCTGCGTGGGTTGCCGCGTGCTGCAATCGGCGCTGTCAGCCTGAGCCAAATCAATATTCAACAAGCAAAACTGGGCGTGCTGGAGCAAGTGCCACAGCTGCAGCTGAATGAGGTGTTTCTCAATGGCAAGCTGTTGCCTCACCCCTTAGCTGCTTCAGCGCAGGGCGGGGTTTGAGCATGTGTAACAAGCAACTTCCACAGGTCTTTTTTTGTTTGGCTTCTGCCACCGCTGGACAAACGCAAGTCCGACAATTCCTCTTCAGAGCGGAGCTTAACCAAAATGGCTGAAATTTCGCAAAAAAATACCGGTTGCAGTATCAGTTTACCTGAGCAATCCGCGGCTCAAACCAGCAATCAGGTGGCTTTGTGGCAGGTGCACGCCAACGACAATGTCCTGATAGCTTTGCGTGCTATTGAAAAAGGTGAAGCATTGGTGCCGCCTTATCAGGACATTCAGGCGCTGGAAGCGATTCCGGCCGGTCATAAAGTGGCTGTTTGCCATATTCCGGCGGGTGCAGAAGTACGCAAATATGGGTTTGCCATAGGGGCGGCCACCATCGATATCCAGCCGGGCGCTCATGTGCATTCCCACAACACGGCCACCCGGTTAAGTGGTGAGCTGGCCTATAGTTATCAAGGCTTTATTGACCACAAGCTGTCTTATCCCACAGATTTGCCAACGGAATTTATGGGCTATAAAAGGGCGAACGGCAAAGTAGGCACCCGCAACGAACTCTGGATAGTGAATACCGTTGGTTGTGTCAATCGCGCAGCCAGCCGTATTGCTGCCGAAGCCAATAAAAGGCTGGCGAATGTGCTGGCAAGTGCCGACCGGAATATCGACGGTGTTTTTGCCTATACCCATCCTTTTGGCTGCTCGCAGCTGGGGGACGATTTGGCCCATACCCGCACCATTCTGGCGGGATTAATTCAGCATCCCAATGCCGGCGCAGTGTTAGTGGTGGGCTTAGGTTGTGAAAACAACCAGCTGGCAAAATTGCTGGAAGCAAGCCCCGACATCGACCCAAACCGCATTCGCGCTTTTAACGCCCAGCAAGTGGAAGATGAAGTCGAAGCAGGCATAGCTGCAGTTGAAGAGCTGCTGGCGCTGATGAGCAATGACAAACGCCAGCCTTGCCCGGTGTCCGATTTAGTTTTTGGCATGAAGTGTGGCGGCTCAGACGGACTCAGTGGCCTCACTGCCAATCCGCTGGTGGGGCAGGTGGCAGATTTAGCCGCAGCTGCCGGTGGCAAAGTGGTGTTAACCGAAACGCCGGAAATGTTTGGCGCCGAGCAGGTGTTTATGGCAAGGGCCCGCAATGAAGCTGTGTTTGCCGACATAGTGCAGCTGGTCAATAGCTTTAAACAATATTTTATCGACAACAACCAGCCAGTGTATGAAAACCCAAGCCCAGGCAATAAAGCCGGTGGCCTGACCACGCTGGAAGAAAAATCCCTAGGCGCCATTCAAAAAGGCGGCACTGCAACTGTGGAGCAAGTGATTCGTTATGGCGAAATTGCGCAAAAACCAGGGCTCACTTTATTGGAGGGGCCTGGTAATGACGCTGTGTCTTCTACTGCTTTAACGGCCGCTGGCGCGACTTTATTGCTGTTTACCACCGGGCGCGGCACACCACTTGGTTTTCCGGTGCCGACTGTGAAAATTTCCTCCAATTCAAATCTGGCGGCGCGCAAACCCATGTGGATTGACTACGACGCCGGTGCCATGTTGGCCGATGGCGTGAACAGCACTGAATTTAGTAAAGAATTTTTCCGTTATTTGCTGCGGGTGGCCTCAGGCCAACTGACCCGCAACGAACAATCTGACAACAAAGAAATTGCGCTGTGGAAAAACGGCGTGACGCTTTAACTTTTTAACCGGGTTTTGGCGTGAAAAGCGCCAGAGCACCCAAGGAGCCCAGATGGCCGCTTTAACTTTACATCCGGATCGGTTGTTCCCAGCAGATCCAACAGTGCGTGCAATAGCACAACGTCTATACGGTGAAATTGCTGCTTTGCCTATTGTCAGCCCGCATGGTCATACTGACCCTAAATGGTTTGCTGAAAATGCCAATTTTGACAACGCCACCAGCCTGTTACTGCTGCCGGATCACTATGTGTTTCGCATGCTCTACAGCCAGGGCATCAAACTGGAAGATTTAGGTAT
>JAYRUI010000496.1:0-2600 GCA_041919175.1 Rheinheimera sp.
CGTACAAAGGCAATTTCAGTGCTGCCACCTTTGACCGGGCCTGGCTCACGGCTTATCACACCACCCCGGGCACGGATATCGGCACAGGCTTTGTACACGTCATCAACTTCCAGTGCGATATGACCAAAAGCAGTGCCTAATTCGTATTGATGCACGCCATAGTTATAGGTGAGCTCCAGCACAGCACCGTCTTTTTCATCGCCGTAACCGACAAAAGCCAGGGTGTATTGATATTCCGCATTGTCGGACTGACGCAGCAGTTTCATGCCAAGGACTTCGGTGTAAAAAGCGATGGATTTATTCAAATCTGTGACACGCAACATGGTATGTAAAATACGCATTGGATATTCCTATTCGGTTTTGTCTTTAAATTCGCACAAGTCTTCTACCAGGCAGCTGCCACATTTGGGTTTGCGTGCCACGCAGGTATAACGGCCATGCAAAATCAGCCAGTGATGTACATCAAGTTTAAACTCGCCAGGCACTACCTTGAGTAACTTTTGTTCCACTTCATCGACATTCTTGCCCGGCGCAAAATTCATTCTGTTACTGACGCGGAAAATATGAGTGTCGACGGCGATGGTGGGCCAGCCAAAAGCAGTGTTGAGCACGACATTGGCGGTTTTGCGGCCTACACCTGGCAGAGCCTCCAATGCTTCGCGATTTTCCGGCACTTCACCGCCATGCTGCTCCAGCAAAATATGGCAGGTTTTAATAATGTTTTCGGCTTTGGTATTAAAAAGGCCGATCGTTTTGACATAGTCTTTCACGCCATCAAGCCCAAGTTCCAGTATGGCGGCCGGTGTATTGGCCACTGCGTAAAGTTTGCGGGTGGCTTTATTCACGCCCACATCAGTAGCTTGCGCTGATAACAACACGGCAATCAGCAACTCAAAAGGTGAACTGTATTCAAGTTCAGTGGTTGGGGTAGGGTTGGCATCGCGCAGTCTGGTTAAAATGGCAATGCGTTTTTCTTTATTCATCCGATCCTCAATGCACCAACGTCAGTCTGCAATGCAGTTGCCGCCGGTTTTTAACTGTTGTGCTGCGGCTTCATACCGAAGCTCAGTATGGCGGCTTCATATCGCAATTTAGTGTCGCAGCGCAACACTACACATTTCAGTAGAGCGTCCTCAAAACAACACGACTCAAAACAGCAGGCATAAGTTGCGCTGCCCGGCTTCAGTCAAAGTTAAAATGCAGTTTAACTTTCAGCAGCTTAAACTTCAGTTGTTTAACTTTCAGCAGCGCCGGACTCGGTACCTGCCGCGTGAGTCACCCTGGCGCGGGTAATAGTTTTAACTTGCGACTGGCGTTTTTTCTGCCGTAAATCAATGGCGTTTTTTGCTGCTATTAAACAGCCCAACACCAAAAACGCGCCTGGCGGTAACATGGCCAATAAAAAGTGGCTGTCGCTTTGGTACAACTCCACTCTGAGTACAGTGGCCCAGCTGCCCAGCAGTGCGTCGGCACCGTCAAACAAGGTGCCTTGTCCCAGAATTTCGCGTACTGCGCCCAAAAACACCAGTACAGCGGAAAAACCAAGCCCCATCATCAACCCATCAAAAATTGCAGGGAGTACCGGGTTTTTCGAAGCAAAAGCTTCAGCACGGCCTATGACAATACAATTGGTGACAATCAGCGGAATAAAAATGCCAAGCGACTGATAAAGGGCATAAGTGTAAGCGTGCATCAGCTGCTCTATGGCGGTGACCACGGCGGCTATCACCATCACAAACACCGGAATGCGGATTTCGTTTGGCACCTGGTGACGAATAAGCGACACCACCAGATTGGTGCTTATCAGCACCAGAATTGTTGCTAAACCCAGGCCAAGTGCATTGGTTAAAGTGGAACTGGTGGCGAGCAAAGGACAGAGGCCAAGTAACTGCACTAAGCCAGGGTTGTTTTGCCACAAACCCTGCCGGGTTATTTCTTTGTATTGACCCATATGAACCTCACTGTGCTGTATTGTGACAGGCGGATGGCAACGTCATCAGCTCAGGGTGTTGTGTTAAATAAAGCGCAGTGCGTTTTACCGCAGCAACCACGGCCCTTGGGGTAATAGTGGCGCCGGCAAACTGGTCAAACTGGCCACCGTCTTTTTTCACGGCAAATCTTTTATCGTCCGCACCTTGTACTTGTTGCTGCGCCAGACTGTGGATCCAATCGCCTTTACGCGTTTCAATTTTGTCACCAAGGCCAGGAGTTTCTTTGTGGCTGAGCACCCGCACGGCCAGCACTGTGCCTTTCAGATCAATAGCCGCCAGCAGCTGAATATTACCGCTATACCCATCAGGCGCTGTGGTTTCGACCACAAAAGCCGCGGTCTGGTTTTCTGGCCGCCAACGATAGAGTTTGGCATTGGGCTGAAATAATATCTCGGGTTCATTCAGCAGCACACAGTCTTCCAGCAAAGCCGGCGTTGCAGCGCCCTGGGGCAATACTTCCTGCAATAACCGTAATTTTTCCAGTTCAGTCTGGCGGGCAATTTCCGGCCCGGTCAGCTGGTTTACGGCGCTTAGCGCAGCCACACAAATGGCAGCTGCTGTGCCCAGCAACAAGGCATTTTTACTGACAAAACGCAGCATCAGCGGGCT
>JAYRUI010000497.1:0-2597 GCA_041919175.1 Rheinheimera sp.
GGACAAGTGTCAGGCCCTGTCTTCCTAAATACAAAAACGCAGAAGACCAGCCTTCTGGCTGGTCTTCCCTGCAGTAACTGTCAGAAGCCTTAGGTAGCGTTTTAAAAATGCACGCCTAGCATCAGATTTAACTGTGTATCAGATTGAGTCACGCCATCCATACGGTATTTTGCACTGACTAACTCCAGATTCAGACTCATGCGATGGAAAAACTCATATTGAGCGGCAATATTTGCACCAAGCTGATTGCCGTTAAAATTGCGTTTTGGGTTGATGGTGTCGTAATCATCACCTGGTTGGCGAAAGCGCGACGACATATCAATATCGTGTTTGACGACAAAAGGGCCACCATACAACAACCAGTCTTCATTCAGCCGGTATCCGGCCACCCAGCCGATGTCCAAAGATTTGGTCGATTGTTGCCAGGAAAGTGAGGTATTGGCGTCAACAACTACAGAAGCATCGCCAAATGCGCCGTGATCTTTATGAAAACCATAACCCAATACCAGTGCCTGAGAAAAATTGCCGGCTTTTGCCTGCCCGGCATGCTCCCCACTGTATTGCCAGATAGCACTGCCGCGGCGCAGTGCTGCGTTATATTGAAAAGCTATCCCCTTGGCCACAGACAAGCCAAAGGCATTAAATACCGGTGTTTCAGTTTTACATTTACTGCTTTTGTTGCAGCTGAAGTTTGGTTTTTGGGAGCTGTGCACAGGCAAAACCACTTTATGGGTTTCTGCTGAACCAACATAAATATCAGCCTGCCAACTTTCTGCTGCCACTTCAGGCACTGAAAAACGCTGCAGGCTATAAGTGCTGGCAGGGTTCTCTACCGTAGAGCAGCCTGCCAAAACCATCAGTGTTGTGGCAATAGTTGTGCTCAGTAGATTATTTACACGCATGTTCATGTCCTTATGATTCAAAATAATAAAACAAAATAAACACCAGTTATTTACATATCAAGAACAATTGTGTGTTTTGACCTTATACAGCGCGGAGCAATAACTGCAGCCAAAATCCGGCGACTGCGATTGGCAGTCCAGTCAGGCTTTTATTACGTACTCAGCGAACATGGCAAGCGCGCGCTTGCCATGTATAATGCCGGCATTGTGCCCAACGTAACTTTGCTGCTGTCTCCAGAGCCAAATAACTTTTGGAACCTCATGAAATATAAAGATTTACGCGACTTTATCGCTCAGCTGGAACAACGGGGTTTATTACACCGTGTGAAAGTGGAAGTAGACCCGGTGCTGGAAATGACCGAAATTGCCGACCGCACCCTGCGTGCCGGTGGCCCGGCGTTATTGTTTGAAAATCCAAAAGGATACGACATTCCGGTACTGGCCAATTTATTTGGTACACCAGAGCGGGTGGCGCTTGGTATGGGTCAGCCTGATGTCAGCGCTTTGCGTGAAGTCGGCAAGTTATTGGCTTTTTTAAAAGAGCCGGAACCACCAAAAGGTTTAAAAGACGCCTGGGACAAACTGCCGATATTTAAACAAGTGTTAAATATGGCCGCCAAAGTAGTGAAAAAAGCCCCTTGCCAGCAAGTGGTACTGGAAGGTGATGCGGTTGATTTAACCAAATTACCGGTGATGACCTGCTGGCCTGGTGACGCTGCGCCGCTCATTACCTGGGGTTTAACTGTCACCCGCGGCCCACACAAAGAGCGGCAGAATCTGGGTATTTACCGCCAGCAGGTGCTGGGTAAAAACAAAGTCATTATGCGCTGGTTATCCCACCGTGGTGGCGCTTTAGATTTTCTCGAGTGGCAAAAAGCCCATCCGGGTGAACGTTTTCCGGTAGCCGTGGCTTTAGGCGCCGACCCCGCTACTATTTTGGGCGCCGTAACCCCTGTGCCAGACACGCTGTCGGAATACGCTTTTGCCGGTTTATTGCGTGGTGACAACACCGAAGTGGTGAAATGTTTAAGCAATGATTTGCAGGTACCGGCCAGCGCTGAATTTGTACTGGAAGGTTATTTAGAGCCGGGCGAAATGGCGTCTGAAGGCCCTTATGGTGACCACACCGGTTATTACAACGAAGTGGATTCGTTCCCGGTGTTCACCGTCACGCATATTACCCATCGTGAAGATCCGATTTACCACAGCACATACACAGGCCGGCCACCGGATGAACCGGCTATTTTAGGTGTGGCGCTGAATGAAGTCTTTGTGCCGATTTTGCAAAAACAATTTCCGGAAATTGTCGATTTTTACCTGCCGCCTGAAGGTTGTTCCTACCGGCTGGCGGTAGTCACCATGAAAAAACAATATCCCGGTCATGCCAAACGCGTGATGATGGGCGTTTGGTCTTTCCTGCGTCAGTTTATGTACACCAAGTTTGTGATTGTCTGTGATGATGATGTGAATGCGCGCGACTGGCAGGACGTGATTTGGGCCATTACCACGCGGATGGACCCGGCGCGCGACACCACTTTAATTGAAAACACGCCGATTGATTATCTGGATTTTGCCTCGCCCGTTTCGGGTTTAGGCTCCAAAATGGGCATGGACGCCACCAATAAATGGCCAGGGGAGACCAGCCGTGAATGGGGTGTGCCTATTGAGATGACGCCAGAGGTGAAACACAAAGTG
>JAYRUI010000498.1:0-2584 GCA_041919175.1 Rheinheimera sp.
CGATGCCCGCATCACTTTAGCTGCCCGCGGTATCAAAGCGGCTCTGCCCGAAGGTATGGCAGCCATGAATGGCAAAGTAACCATGGGTACCAGCCAGTTTTTGGAGTCGATGCAGTATCAGCATGCACTCGAAGGTGAATTGGCTCGAACCATTATCACGATGGACGGTGTGCGCAATGCAAGGGTGCATCTGGCCATTCCTAAGCGCAATCTGTTTGTCGGCCGGCAGGAAGAAAAATCAGCGGCTTCAGTGATGGTTGATTTGGCGCCGGGTTATAACCTGAAACCTGAACAAGTGGAGGCAATTGTCAGTCTGGTTGCCGGCAGTATTCCGGGTCTCGACAGCCGTCAGGTCGCTGTGGTGGACCAGCGTGGCAAACTGGTGAGTGGTGATTTGTTTGATACCACGCCGGTAGGGAAAGAAACCGACAAAAAACTGGCCTTTATCGAAAAAGTGGAACGCAACATTGAAGAGCGCGCTTCCATTATGTTGTTACCTATTGTTGGTGACGGCAACTACCGTATCCAGGTGTCCGCTGATGTTGATTTTAACGTGGTGGAAGAAACCCGTGAGTCGCTGGATAAAGACACAATTTTAACTTCTGAAATGCAAAAAACCGATTCGATGCAGGATCAGCTGGCAATGGGCATACCTGGCTCTTTAGCGAATCAACCGCCGGTGCCAAATCCGCAGGATCCAAATGCGCAACCTGCCGAAGAAAATCAGCGCAATTCCCAGCGTAATGAAATGAATAAAAAATATGACACAGGTAAAGCTGTCACTCACACCCGTTATGAAATTGGCCGCGTTCGCAGCCAGAGTGTATCTGTCTTAATCAATGATGTTGCGCCCGGTGCCGCTGGTGCAGAAGCTAAAACCTGGACGCCGGAACAACTGGCGCAGCTGGGGGAAATGGTCAAAACAGCCACAGGTTTTAATGCCGAACGTGGTGACAAATTTAATATCAGTAGTTTTGGTTTTGTAAAATACGACCCTGCTGCTGAACTTGAAGGAGTTGCGTGGTGGCAACTACCTGAAGTCAAAGAATATTCCCGTTATGTTGTTGGTGCTTTACTTGGGCTGGCGTTGATTATTTTTGGTGTACGTCCTTTGGTGAGTCATTTAACCAGTCGCAAAAATAAAGAGCTGACACCTATCAACACTTTTGGCCCGGCAACAGCCACAGGAGCGGCCTCCGGGGCTTTAGGTCAGGGTAATGAAGCCGCTGCAGTGCTGGATAATCCCGCTGCCGCCAGCGCACATCAAGGCGCGCATACAGCGGCCGCGCAAACGCATTCAGTCGAATTGCCGCAGGTTGGTTCCGAATTTGCCGAGCAAGTCAGTCATTTACATTTACTCGCAAACCGTGAGTCGGATCGGGTCACGGCTGTCATTAAGTATTGGATAGAACGGGGAGTGGCCATTGAATCCGTCAAGAGCTGAACCAGCAAAACAGATTTCTGATTTAGACAGAGCTGCCATTCTGCTATTGAGCATGGGTGAAGAAAATGCCGCTGGCATTATCAAAAAACTTAGTCGTAATGAAGTGCGTGCTTTGTCAGAGCGGATGGCAAAAATTGCCAATTTTACCCAAGAGCATGTAGCGCAGATTTTAAGTGATTTCTTTGATTGCTATCGCAATGAAAGTGGCGTGAGCGGGGCTTCCAGAGTTTATCTGGAGCGGGCACTCGACAAAGCTGTAGGCCGCAAACTGGCGCGTGGCATGCTTGATGATATTTATGGCGGAGCTTTAGCCGACGATATCAGACGGCTGGAGTGGGTACCGCCGGATTTATTGGTTCGTTTTATGGAGCTGGAACATATTCAGATGCAGGCGCTGATCCTGGCATTTTTGCCGGCAGAACAAGCCAGTGCAGTGCTCAGTTTGTATCCGGCACAAAAGCATGATGACATTTTGTATCGTATCGCCAATATGCGCGAAGTCAGCGAACACGTGATTGAAGATTTACGTTACACGCTGGAGCGTTGTATCGAATACGTCGGAGAACAAGTTGGCGCACGGGTCAACGGCGTCCAAAAAGTAGCCGACATTATGAACCGTTACAACGGTAACAAAACCGAAGTGATGGAATTGCTGAAACAACACGACCTCGCAATAGCCGAAGCCATTGAAGACAAAATGTATGACTTCTTCAGTTTGAGCCGTCAATCCGAAGATGTTATTAACACCTTGCTGACCGATATTCCGGATGAACTTTGGGCAACGGCCCTGAAAGGGGCAGATCAGGCGTTAACAGACAGCATTCTTTCTGTGTTGCCAAAACGGCTGGCAGCCGTTTATCGCCAGCAAATAGAAACAATGAAGCCGCAACCTCTGCGCAAAGTAGAAGCTGCCCGGGCCGAAATTATGGCCATAGTGAAAAAACGTATTGCCGGTGGCTGGACTGAATACCGGCTTTATCCTGAAGAAACGGTGGGTTAACGATGCAAAACACAGCACAGGATCCAGGCTTTCGTTTTCCGTCCTTGCAAAGGCATGACGGTATTGTTGAATTTAAACATCCAAGCGAACACTATTACCAGCAGGGTTATGTGGCTGGTATTGCCGCGGCGCAGCAGCAA
>JAYRUI010000499.1:0-2579 GCA_041919175.1 Rheinheimera sp.
TGTTTGTCAACATCACTTTGTATGATTTGCGCCTGAAAGACGTCAAACCTGAGGTGCTGGCTGATGGCACGCAAAAGCTGACGCTCAGTGTGTTTGCCGCCAAAATGACAGCAGACGGTAAAGGCAAAGAAACAGTACAGGATTTTGCCCAGTCAGTTGATATTGCGGTGTTTGATGAAGATCCGGATGATTTTTCCAAGGAGCCAAAACAGCTGTATTTTAAAGCCTACCGGCTCAAATCCGGCGACAACCAGATTGAGTTGACTGTGCCCAAAGAGGGGGGTTATGTGGCTGTGGATCCGCTGTTAAAGCTGATAGACCGGGATGCCGCGGATAATATCCGTAAGTTGTAATAAGCTCAGTCTGACTGGCTGAATACAACGGGCTTGCCTTGATGCAAAGTGATGCAGAACGCCGACAGCCAATGCAGAGTGACGCCAGAGTGATAACACATCACCTCTGCGTCCCTGCACCTTCAGCAACAACAAATATAAAAACAAAACCCGCCAATCGGCGGGTTTTGTTTTTAATCACCCGCTTGCACTCAGCTTTGCCAGCTCTACCGTTATTTTGGCGTCTCAGCGCTGATGGCTTCCAGCTCAGTCCAGGCTTTACTGCCCCACAGCGGCACTGTGGTTAACGAATGTTTGTCGCTGCCGGCGGTTTCTTTGGTGGAATAGGACAAATAGACCAGGGTTCTGTTGTCTTGATCAAAAATGCGGCGGATTTTTAAGTGTTTAAACAAAATGCTTTTTGATGCGGTAAAAACCACTTCACCCGATTTGGAGGTGTCGATTTGATCCAGCATAGATTTAGTAATTTCCCCCGTCTGGCGGCAGGCAATCGACATATCGGACGGATCGGCTAAATCCAGATTGGCTTCCACATGGCTGATATGGCAGGTCACACCCGGAATGTCAGGGTCGTTAAAGGTTTGAATTTTAATATCTTTGGTGGTGAATAACCCTAAGCTGACATCACCTACTTCTTTGGGGGAGCAAGCCAATAATAAAGCTGAGCCTAAGATGACAGCAGCAGTTCTGAAAGCCAGTTGCATATAAAACTCCTTGTACTCTTTTATAAAATGGCGATTATTGCAGCTGGCTCAAGCTCAGAACGAGGCTCAGACACAGTCCCGGAAACAGGCGCTGATTCAGAGGCTCAGGTGCAATAAGGTTGTTTGTGTTTATCTTTGGTGCCTGCTGTTTTTACCACTTGGCATAATGATCTTCAGCCAGCCCCAGACAATTGTGTAGTTGCAGCATAGTGCCGTCAGCCAGCTGAATGCGCCCTTGATAATACCCAACATACTGGCGGAAATTACTGGCTAAAAGCCCGGCCTGTACTTTTTCCTGCCGGCAATACAAAGGCTGAAACTCAAGTTCTACTTCACCACATAAAGTGCTGACTTGCCAGTTGCGTTCTGACTCAGCTCTGGAAAAAGCAAACTGCACCGGGCTCAGGTGCTGAATAGTGCCCTGATACCAGAGTGCATTTTCACAAAGCCCGGTTTCGTTGACGCCATTGGCCAGATTCAGGCCAAAAGGCCGCCCTTGCACATTGCTGTTAATAGAAGCCCAGCGCCAGTTGGTTTGGCGGCGCATAAAACCGGCAGAATAATCGTAACCACCCAGTGCTTTGCTCAGATCAAATTGCTTGCCTGCAAGTGTCAGCTCACCCAGAACCTGCAGCGCATTGTTTTTTTCAGTGTATGTCAGACCCTGATACCCGGTTGGCGCGCAAAGTGCCAGTGGTGTTTGTTGTTGTGGCAGTAGCTGAATCTTCGCCTGCAAGGCACCACAATCAAGTTCAAGTTGCCAGCTTTGGGCGCTTAAATCAAAGCTCCAGCGGGTTTGACCAAAATGCAGCTGCGCTTTGCCTGAAGTGGGGGATTGGCTCATCTGACAACCCATATTCAGCGGCAGCAACACACCTTTTTCGATGGTTTCACCGCCGTATTGATACAAATAAGCAAAACCTGAACTGGCATAACGGATATCAGCAATAGCCACCGCCAAAAGCCAGTCCGGGCCTGTCACAGAGACAAACTGAAACTGCTTAAAATGAAAATGCCGCGAAAAGGCGCTGGCTTTTTTATCCAGCACGGTGCGGTAATCAACATCGGCAAAATTAAGTTGGGGGACTGAAGCAGCAAACAAGCCAAAAACAGCATTGCCGTCTGCTTGGACTAGCTGAGTAGGGGCAGCAATCACATTGGGCTGATAACGGCTGAACATGAAAAAACCTAGTGAATGAAACTCTTGTTTTTATAACAGTTTTCATTGGTCAGACCAAGTATGTTGCTGCATGCTTCTCAAAACGCCACGCCTTTCCTATCAGATCTGGCCGTTTTGCACCGCACTTCAACAGTATTCTGCTGCCTCGTGAACAAAACTTGCCACTTTTACGCAGCAGTTCGCTGTGTTGAATTAAAAATGGGTGTCTCAAATGTTGCAAATGTCTCATGTGTCCTATATGGTGAAGCCGAGATATTCAAAAAGCGAAGAGTTGTTTGCGAAAGTCTCATTGCCCCCCAAATGAGGTTGAACGTATGCGGTTACAAAATTTCAAAATAGGTT
>JAYRUI010000500.1:0-2569 GCA_041919175.1 Rheinheimera sp.
ACTGGTCAACACTGGCCAGTTGCACTGTTTCACCTAATGAAATAGTGCCGCTGTCCGGCTGCTCAGTGCCGGAAATCATCCGGAATAAAGTGGATTTACCGGCGCCGTTGGCACCGATAATGCCAACAATGGCACCTTTGGGAATGCTGAAACTTAAGTCGTCAATCAGCACGCGATCACCATAAGATTTACGCAGGTTATTCACTTCCAGCACTTTGTCGCCTAAACGTGGTCCTGGCGGAATAAACAACTCGTTGGTTTCGTTACGCTTTTGGAATTCCTGGCTTTGCAATTCTTCAAAACGCGCCATCCGCGCTTTTGACTTGGCGTGACGGCCTTTTGGATTGGTGCGCACCCATTCAAGTTCTTGTTTAATAGAACGCTGGCGGGCGTTTTCAGTTTTCTCTTCCATCTGCAGGCGGGCATCTTTTTGCTCCAGCCAGGAAGAGTAGTTGCCTTCCCATGGAATACCTTCACCGCGGTCCAGCTCTAAAATCCAGCCGGCCACGTTGTCGAGGAAATAACGGTCGTGCGTGATGGCAACCACAGTGCCGGTGTAATCGTGCAGGAAACGCTCTAACCAGGCCACAGACTCGGCGTCTAAGTGGTTGGTCGGCTCGTCCAGCAGCAGCATATCTGGTTTTTCCAGCAGCAAACGGCAAATAGCAACACGGCGGCGTTCACCACCCGACAGGACATTCACCTTGGCATCCCAGGCCGGTAAACGCAGCGCATCGGCGGCACGCTCTAAAATATTGTCGAGGTTATGGCCGTCTTTGGCCTGAATAATGGCTTCCAGCTCACCCTGTTCGCGGGCTAAAGCGTCAAAGTCGGCGTTTTCATCGGCATAAGCGGCGTACACAGCGTCCAGACGGGTTAAAGCGTATTTCACATCGGCAACAGCTTCTTCTACCACCTCACGCACTGTTTTACTCATATCGAGTTCAGGCTCTTGTGGCAGATAACCAATTTTGGTGCCTGCCAGTGGTTTGGCTTCACCTTCAAATTCTTTGTCGATGCCGGCCATAATGCGCAGCAAGGTAGATTTACCTGAACCGTTTAAACCGAGCACACCAATTTTGGCGCCTGGGAAAAACGACAATGAAATGTCTTTAAGAATGGTTCTTTTCGGGGGTACTACTTTCGACACCCGGTACATTGAATAAATAAACTGCGCCATAACGCTTTCTTCCTGAACTGAGAAAAAGTGGCCAAATTGTACGTTATTTTTTTCAGCAACCAAAGCAGGCGGGGGCACTGCAGCAATTAAATTCGCCAGCGGTGGGCTCTTTCTGGTCTAATAGCACATCTATTGCAAATTTCGTTGCAACTTCTTTTAGCTATCAATAAGGAAAGCGCCATGTCTGAGTACATTAATGATCCTGTTTTTCAAGAGTTTATTGCCGAAGCTCGTACCCAGGGCCAGGTTTGGGTGCTGGCCCATGGTGAAGATTTACTGGTGGTCGAGTCGGTTGATTTTGAAGACACTGACGTGATGCCATTCTGGTCAAACGAAGCTGCTGCACAGCTGCATTGCAGTGAAGAATGGTCTGAATACAAACCAGAGCCTATTGCGCTGGATGTATTCTGCGAAGGTTGGCTCAAAGAAATGTACGAAGACGGTGTGCTGATTGGCACCAACTGGGACGAATCGTTAAACGGCCCTGAAGTAGAGCCACGTGAAGTGTTAGAAGCGCTGGCGCAAACCCAATAAAGTTTGATGGCTGAATCATTTCAGCCTGGGTATTGTGTGGTGTTTTATCCGTAAGGAGCCTGTCGGCTCCTTATTTGTTTGTGAAATGTGTCGTTTAGCTATGCGGTTTATGACGAAGCTACTCTTTATTACGCGCGGCGGCTTAAGTTGTGCCGTTAGTTATTAGCAAAAAAGTCACAGAATAAAGCCGGTTGTTCCGGCAGGGTTAAATCAACGCCGGTACGCAGCTCGGTCAGCAATAAGTTAAAACAGTCCAGTCGGGCCTGTTGTTTGTCATTGCCGTTGATTTGATGCCAGGGCGCGTTGGGGGTGCTGGTGTGTGCCAGCATCTGTTGTTTCGCCAGCTGATAGTCTTGCCAGCGTGCTCTGTTGCGTAAATCTTCTGCGGTAAGTTTCCAGGTTTTGGCCGGATCTGCAAATCGCTGACGAAAGCGGTTGAGCTGCTCTTCGGCTGAAATATCCAACCAGATTTTGATCAGCCTGAAACCTTCGTCCTGCAAACAAGCTTCAAATTCATTAATTTGCCGGTAAGCGCGTTGCCAGGCTGCTTCATCACAAAAACCTTCCACTCTTTCTACCAGCACCCGGCCATACCAGGAGCGGTCGAATACCGCCCAGTGCCCCTGCTGCGGTAAACGTTGCCAGAATCTTTGCAACCAGTGTTGCTGGCGCTCGCTTTCATTCGGCGCACTGATAGGCCAGACATGCAGCCAGCGTGGGTCCAGACACCAGCCAATACGGCGGATAATGCCGCCTTTACCGGCAGCGTCAGCACCTTCCAGCACTATCACCACTTTTTGTTGTTGCCTTGCCATGGCTTGTTGCAACAAGGCCAGTTGATGCTGTAAGGCGGTG
>JAYRUI010000501.1:0-2559 GCA_041919175.1 Rheinheimera sp.
AAGGGCATGGCTGTGCAGCGTCTATTGTACTGGTAATGAGCCGGCACTTTTTTACCGTTAAGGAAGCGGTGGTCGGCCCCAGTTCCTGCTGGAAAATAGCCAGCAGGTTAGGCGTAATATCTTTGGCTTTTGCGCTGGCGTAAATACGGCTGCTTGCTGGCAGTTGTTGTTTTAACTGCCGCAATTGATAACGTAAAAAACTGTGATTATTTGGCAGCTTTATCAGCACCATACTTGCCGGCGGTAGGGGATCCAGGCTGCTGATTTGTTGAATCAAACTGATATCAAGCTGGTTTTTTTCAAAGTTGTGAGCCGTGGCGAGTTGCGACAAATAAGAATCTGAACTTTGTGTTGGACCGTAATCTGCCAAAGCACAGGCCAGAGTGCCAAATTGATCATTGAGCAATAACAGCTGTTCAGCCTGATTGGCCAGCATGGGCAGCACAGTGCTGAGTAACAACTCGTCAGCAGCGTCCCATGCTTGTAAACTACGGTTTTTCTGCTCGGGTGGATAACGATCCAACTGCAGGGTCAGGCCAGCAATCTGGCATAAATTGGTCATAACATCACAACAGTCAGCAAAAGGGGGGCTATTTTGCCAGACTTGGCCCAGAGCGACAACCAAAGTGCAGCGCAGAGGTTGCCACAACATTTTATCCTGCCACAGGCTGAGCTTTGGTTATGGCGGAACTGGTTGCCGCAAGTCCGTGCACAAACTTATTTTTTGCAGTTACAACAAGAACTGAACTGGCAACAGCCCCAGTTAGTGTTGTTTGGTAAAGAGGTGTCAATTCCAAGGCAACAAGTCTGGATGGGTGATGCACATTGCAGTTACCGTTATTCAGGTGTGACTTTTCAACCTGAACCCTGGCATCCGCTGGTATGGCAATTAACCTTGTGGGTCAATCAGCAATTGAACCGCAACTTTAACTGTGTTTTGTTAAATTTGTACTCACAGGGACAGTCGCATATGGGCTGGCACAGCGACGATGAGCCTGAACTTGGTGTAGCGCCCGATATCGCATCTTTAAGCCTGGGGCAAAGCCGGCGTTTTGATTTAAAACACAAAACACAGGAGCATCAGTTAAGTATCTCGCTGGAAAACGGCGATTTGTTGTTGATGATGGCGCCATGCCAGCAATATTGGCAGCACAGAGTTCCAAAGCAGAGCAAAGCAGATTCAGCGCGGCTTAACTTAACTTTTCGTTATATAAAGCCGCCGTCATAGACGGCTCTAATGCGCTTTGGCAAGTGAAAATATATATCTTTTTTTGCGTGTGAACAGCTGCTGACAAGCAGCGTTCAGACAACTAAAGTAGCAAGTAACCAGACAAACAGAAGGGACGACAGCAATGTTAATTCATACCTCTATAGAGCAGAAATTGTTACGCGCCTTCGATCCGGTTTTTTTGGACGTTGTTGACGAAAGTCATATGCACAGTGTTGCGCCAGGTGCAGAGTCGCATTTTAAAGTGGTGATAGTGACGCCGGCTTTTGACGGTATGCGTTTGTTAGCACGCCACCGTGCTGTGAATGCCATAGTTGCTGAAGAATTAGCGGAAAAAATCCATGCTTTAGCTTTGCATACTTATACGCCAGCTGAGTGGTACGAATATTACGCCGAAAAACCACCGGCATCGCCAAAATGTTTTGGTGGTTCAAAACGGGAAAAAGCAGAGCTTTAATCTCCTGGAGCAACAAAACCAGACTGAATTTGATAAAGCGCTTCGGCGCTTTTTTGTTGTCTGACGTTGCTGATGCCGTCAGGTTTCATTTCAGCTTTGTTGGTCCCTTGCCACAGTCATGCAATTGATGATTGCACTTTTGCTGCAGCACTTAAACTCAGTGCAAGAACGCAGAGGGGGGAGGCTGGTTCAGCATAACAACAGCTATTTATTGCACCGCTGACCATTAGATAGCAGCCAGATGTAAGAAGGCGCTCAGCCGTCAGGACTGCCGTTCACCTTGTGAATACCGCTTTTTCGCTGCAGTTCAATGCTGATCAGACCTGTTTGTCGTGGTAAAGTTTTACACTAACGGCAATTTTAACCAACAACAGGTTCTGCTCTTATGGTTATTCAACCAAAAATTCGTGGTTTTATCTGCACCAACGCTCATCCGGTGGGCTGTGCTGAACATGTCCGGGAACAAATCAACTATGTTAAAAAACATGGCGCTGTCAGCAATGGACCAAAAAACGTTTTAGTGATTGGCGCTTCCACAGGTTATGGCCTGGCGTCACGTATTACCGCCGCTTTTGGCTCTGGCGCTAAAACTTTAGGCATTTTTTTTGAAAAAGAAGCCTCTGAAGGCAAAACAGGCTCGGCCGGCTGGTATAACACTGCTGCTTTTGAAAAAGCTGCTGATGCTGAAGGTTTATGGAACAAACATTTAAACGGTGATGCATTTACCGATGAAATGAAATCCAAAGCCATCGATATTATTCAAAGCGAAATGGGCAAAATTGATCTGGTGGTTTACAGCCTTGCTGCGCCACGTCGCAAAGATCCGGTCACAGGCGAGATTTACAGTTCAGTATTAAAGCCAATTGGTCAGGCT
>JAYRUI010000502.1:0-2558 GCA_041919175.1 Rheinheimera sp.
TGAGCGGCAAATTCACCAAAAGTACGTTCTTCCAATACAAAAAGCGCGAGGCTGTTGGTTTTGGCATCCGGCGTAAATGCTTCTTCACCAAAGGCTTTGTAATCGTTGTGCTGATAATGCACACCGACCAGACCGTGCCAACCCAGCAGGTCGCTGTGCTCGACACTGAGGCGGTTTTCAAAAGATTTGTTTTTAAAAGTGGTGCCCGGCAGGCCGGCGTCCATTTCAATATGTTGATAGTCGGTATAAGCACCGCTCAGACTCAGGGTTTCTATACCGCGCAGCGGGGTATATAACTCGCCGGCGTAACTTACTCTGTCTTGTTTCAGATCTGCATAAACACCTGCTTCACCGGCATGCTCATCAGCGGCTTCAGTTTCATGCGCATGTTCATGAGCATGGTGGCCCGGAATACCATACTGACTGTCGATATGGCCAACCGAAACGCCAAACAGACCCTGACTGCCCACCCAGCTGGCGCCGAGGTTCAATGCCTGATTATCTAAAGCGCTGTTTTCCAGAACTTTGAGTTTTTCACCTTCATCATTAATAAATTCAGGCACTTCGTAGTTGTTGCTGCTGCGGTCAAAACCATCAAAATGCCAGGCAAATTGGTCAAGGGCACCATCATGGGCCAGAGCATAGGTTTTTTCGTCGGCTACGTTGTTAAACCTGGCATCCAGCACGGTTTGTGGGCTGCGTAACTGGCGCGGAATTCGATTATCCACAATATTCACGACACCACCAATAGCGCCGCTGCCGTACAGCAAAGTCGCGGGGCCGCGTAACACTTCAATTTGCTCTGTGGTAATAGCGTCAGCGCTAATGGCGTGATCCGGGCCAACACGGGAGACGTCACCTGTGTCCATGCCATTGCTGAGTAATTTCACCCGCGGGCCGTCCAGACCACGGATCACCGGGCTTGCCGCCACAGGGCCATAATAGTTACTGTGCACACCAGGCAGAGTTTTTAAGGTTTCACCTATGGTCGCTTCAGTGTGACGGCTTAAATCTTCACCTGACATCACTGAAACCGGGTGCGCCAGTTCTAAATCATAGTGGTGCAAGCCAGAAGCAGACACTGTCATACGCTCCAATCCGCCTGGGCTGAGCTCTACCTGCAACGGACCCTGATTGTTGGCTTTGACAAAGGTATCGCCATAACCTTTGGCGGCAATATGCAGCTCAGCCTGTGCCGGGCTCTGAATGGTAAATTCACCTTGTTGATTGGTGTAAACATATTGCTGGCGGCCGTGCACATGCACTTTTGCATTGGCAAGCGGTTGGCCTTGCTGGTTTTTTACCACGCCGCTCAAAGTAACGGTTTGTGCCTGCACCTGACAGGACAGGCTGATACATAAAGCCAAAGCAGCAGGTTTAAAGATATAAGCAGGATTAAATCGGGTTAAAACAGAGTGCATTGGAAAGTCCCATTGTCATTACGCTATGTGATATTATAACATATTAAGGGAAAGCTCAGGCAAAAAACAAGGGCTTATCGAGGCTTGCTTAAAAAGTCCCGTTCAACACACAGAATTTGCCGGTGAGTTGCAGCAAATGCATAACTTTGGCTGTTGTTGCGGCGAGCTGCTGAATTACAATGTGTTTTTGTGGTTTTTTAAGGGAAAAATTTGATGTCGTATTGGCCGGAGTTTTTATTGGTGGCTTCAGTGCATTTTGTTGCAGTGGCAAGTCCGGGCCCCGATTTTGCTATAGTGCTGCGTTATGCCGTGCGTTATGGGGTGAAAGTGGCGCTGTCGGCCAGTGTCGGTATTGGTCTTGGCATTCTTATTCACGTGGCTTATTCGCTGCTTGGCATTGGTTTGTTATTACAAACAACGCCCTGGCTTTTTCAGTTGTTTTCCGCTGTTGCCGCAGCTTATCTTGCTTATATTGGAATACAGGCGCTTCGAAGTGGCCCTGGCCAAACCACAACACAACCAGAAGGAGAGTCCGCGCCAGCGGTGGGGCTTTGGCAATCTTTTCGTGCCGGATTGCTGACCAATGGTTTGAACCCCAAAGCAACCTTGTTTTTTCTGGCGTTATTTGCGGTGATTATTTCGCCACAAACCCCAAATAGTTACAAAATTCTCTACGGTATTTATATGGCTGTTGCCACCGCCGTCTGGTTTTCTTTGTTATCTTTATTGCTAACGCGGCAGAAAGTAAGAAGTTTTCTGTTACGTCAGGGCTATTGGTTCGACCGTATTATGGGGCTGGTATTGTTGGCACTGGCTATGCAGCTGCTGTATAGCGCTTTAAAGTCATTTTAAACTTCCATCACCGTTTTGCCGACAAACCTCAAAAGGGGGATGTTATGCGAATGCAGAGCAAAGTGATCCGGCTGGACTTGTTATACAGTTCTGAGCTATCGCATCAGTTTTTAAAAGAAACCTGTTATCTGGCGCCTTTTAAGGAAGAAGACGCCAGTCATTTTGCCAAAAGGGTGCTGGCGTATCTGAGTTTATATGAACTGCATCCGGTGCTGGCAAAACAACAACCTTCAGGTCGTCAGCCGGATCTCTACCTGCAGGATGAGCAACAACACTTTCAGTTAT
>JAYRUI010000503.1:0-2553 GCA_041919175.1 Rheinheimera sp.
CACCACCCACCCACCGGCGTCTCCCAAGCCATAACGCAGATGCGCCAAAGCTTCAGTATGACGGGCACCTAAATACATAAATTCGGGGTTCGGCGCTATTGAAAACGGCTGGCTGTTCAGGCCAAAAAATCCGGTGTACATAACATCCTGACTGTGACTGACGCGACAATTGTTGCTGGCCGGTTATAATGGCAAAAAAACCGCAGTCAGGAAAGCATGTGAAGATATATCTTGTTGGTGGCGCTGTTCGCGATGATTTATTAGGCCTGCCGCTGAAAGATCGCGACTATCTGGTGGTGGGTGCCACGCCGGAGCAATTGTTGGCCCAAGGTTACCAGAGTGTCGGCAAAGACTTCCCGGTATTTTTGCACCCCAAAACCAAACAGGAATACGCACTGGCGCGCACTGAACGCAAACAAGGTCAGGGTTACACCGGTTTTGCCTGTTATTTTGCGCCCGATGTCACGCTGGAGCAGGATTTAACCCGCCGTGATTTAACCATTAATGCCATGGCGCGTAACGAAACCACGGGTGAGTTATTTGACCCTTATGGTGGCCAGGCCGACCTGAAGGCCAAAATACTGCGCCATGTGTCGCCGGCTTTTGTTGAGGATCCTTTGCGGGTACTCAGAGTCGCCCGTTTTTATGCCCGGTTTTTTCCGCTTGGTTTTACGGTGGCCGACGACACCAAACAACTGATGCGTGCATTGGTGCAGCAGGGTGAAATGCAACATCTGACGGCCGAGCGCGTCTGGCAGGAAACCTCCAGAGCTTTACTGGAACAAACGCCTGCCGCTTATTTTGAACTGCTGCATGAAGTGGGCGCGCTGGCGGTGCTGATGCCGCAGCTGGATAAACTCTGGGGTATTCCCAACCCGCCTCAATGGCATCCGGAAATAGACACCGGTGTACACGCCATGCTGGTGCTGCAACAAGCGGCGAAGTTGTCTGAGCGGCTTGATGTGCGTTTTGCTGCGCTTTGCCATGATTTTGGTAAAGGTGCCACACCGTCCGAGCACTGGCCTTCCCACCATGGCCATGAAAGGCTCGGCTTGCCGCTGATAGAAACAATGTGTCAGCAACTGCGTATTCCCAACGACTGCAAAGAGCTGGCACTCATCGCCAGCGAATATCACCAGCTGGTGCATAAAGCACTGGAGCTGCGCCCTGTCACTATCCAAAAGTTGTTTGATGGGATTGATTTATGGCGCCGCCCAGAGCGGCTGGAGTTATTGCTGCTGTGTTGTATTGCCGATTTACGCGGCCGCACCGGTTTTGAACAAGCCGTTTATCCACAGGCGGACTATCTGCGCGCCCTTGCGAGCGCTGCCCGTGCTATTGATGTCAAAGCGTTGGTCGCGGCTGGTTTTAAAGGCGAAGCGATGCGGGATGCAGTAGCCAAGGCCAGGCTGGATGCAATCAGTGTTGCGATGCAAGGCTTAAAATAACGGCCAAAACCAGCATCGCAGCCACAGTTGCTGTTACAGTTGCAGTTACAGCCAGCAAATCTGACTACATGATGAAAAAAAACGGAGCCACTCAGGCTCCGTTTTTATTATTTATCAGTGCTGTCGCATCAGCCTTATTTAAATAGCTTCTGCCTCTAATTTTTCAGCCTGCACGTGATCGGCCTGATGGTCTTTGGCCAGCAACACATAAATAGACGGCAGTACAAACAGCGTAAAAATAGTACCAATGGTCATGCCAAGCACTAACACGATACCAATAGAATTACGCGCTTCTGCACCTGCACCTTCGGCGAAAATCAGCGGTGTGTGGCCGGCAACAGTCGCAATACTGGTCATCAGCACAGGACGCAAGCGCAGCACCGAAGCCTGACGTACGGCTTCAATTTTGCTCATGCCTTCTTCTTGCAACTTATTGGCAAATTCCACCACCAGAATACCGTTACGGGCAATCAGACCGACCAGCGTCACTAAACCAACCTGCGAATAAATATTCAGCGTGCTGGTAAAAGCGTCGGTAAAGTGCGGCATAGGTGCCGGAATTTTCAGGAAGGTAAACACCAGCGCACCAAACATCGCCAGTGGCACTGAACCTGCCAGAATCACCACAGGGTCACGGAAGCTGTTGTATTGCGCCGCCAGCACCAGGAAAATCATCGTCAGTGCCATTAAAAAGGCTGGCAGGAAAGTATTGCCTTCACGTTTTAACTGCCGCGACTCACCGGTGTAATCCACTGTGTAACTGGATGGCAGAATTTTCGCCGCTTCAGTTTCCAGGTAACGCAAGGTTTCATCGAGCGGTCTTAACGTGACACCACTGATTTTAACGGCGTTCAGCTGCTGCATACGGTTTATACTGCGCGGCACTGTGCTGTGGGTCATAGACGCAATTTGATCAAGCCGGATCATGGTGTTATCCGGGCCTGTGATATACAGCTTCGTTAAATCATCCGGTGTTAAACGGCCTGTTCTTTTCACCTGCGGTATCACTTTGTAGCTCAGACCGGCCATGCTAAAACGGTTAACGTAACCGCCCCCTAACAAGGTGCCAAGGTCTTGGGTCACAGTGCGCATATCCAGGCCTAAA
>JAYRUI010000504.1:0-2549 GCA_041919175.1 Rheinheimera sp.
GGTGAAAATCAACATAAACCCGCACATCAAGCGCCGGGTTTTGTTGTTTGGCCTGATACAAAGCCCGCAGAATTTGTTCACCTGCTTCGTCGGCTTGCAGATATAAAGCGGTAATCACAATACGCTGACGTGCCGTGGCAATCAGGTTCAGCACCCGCTCTTTATATTCGGTGGCATGACAAAAAACCTGCACTGCAGATGCATCAATAGCAGTGCGGGGTAAAGCTGCCAGACGGCGTTTATTTAACAAATTTTGTAGCATAAGTCGGATCTGTTCTCGTGGAAAAAGCAACCGCGTGGCGGCTGGCAGCGAGATACTTTAAGTCTCTGCGTTTTTTTAGTCGGGCTATTATGTGCGAAATAGCCCACTTAGGCAAAAGGTTGGCTGTAGCATTCAACTGGCAGTCGCTAATGAAGAGTCAATTGCGGCTGAATAAGCGGCAGAATACCGGATAAATAACCGGCAAAGACACGACAAAAAGCTTAAGCCTCAAACCGGAATATGCCATACTCGGCGCCATTGTAAAAAAAGCAGCGTTAATAAGTTAAACCAATGAAACTAATCCATCTTTTTGCTTTCGCTTTTGCCATGGGTTGTGCCTTGCCATTGCAGGCCGCTGTGTATAAATGCGAAAAAGACGGCGTAACCACCTTTAGCCAAACCCCTTGCGGGGAAGACGCCCAAACCACCAATTACACCACTGTCGGGCAGGAACGTCAGGCAACGCCGGCTGTGGCAGTGAAAAAAGATAACAATGAGGTGGATAAATATATTCAGCAGCGGCAGCTGAAACGCAAAATCCAGCAACTGACTAAAAAGAAAGAAGAAAAAATTGCGCAGCGCAATAATGAAATGAACGCCATCCGCGACAAACAAATGAGCGCAAAAAACAATGACGTGGCAGGCGCGACTTATTTGCAAAGCCTGGCGCAGGAAATGGCCGCCGTCGTGGAAGCTTATGACACTGAAATTAAGTCATTGGATCAGGAGCTGGCACAACTACAACAGCAACTGAGTAAAATTGAGTCTGACTAAGGCGATCACTCAGGTTTTGAGCAGGCTTTCCCTACACTTGCATTAAACAGCAAGGTTGACAGCCTCTATGAACAACAAAGCCTTCAAAAACAAAGCCAGCAAAAGCTGGCTTTGTTTCGTGGTTTTGTACTTCGTTAGCTGACAGCTTTTATAAAAGGCTGACAGATCAGGCAGTACCGCCCACTGTCATACCATCTAGTTTGAGGGTGGGCTGACCTACACCAACTGGCACGCTCTGGCCTTGTTTTCCACAAACGCCCACACCGGCGTCCAGCGCTAAATCATTACCCACCATCGACACTTGTTGCATGGCTTCAGGGCCATTGCCAATTAAGGTTGCGCCTTTGATGGGGGTGGTAATTTTGCCATCTTCAATCAGATAAGCTTCTGATGCTGAAAACACAAACTTGCCACTGGTGATATCCACCTGGCCACCACCAAAATTGGGCGCATAAATGCCTTTTTTCACCGAAGCGATAATTTCTTCGGGTTCGTAGTCACCGGCCAGCATGTAAGTGTTGGTCATGCGTGGCATAGGTAAATGGGCAAAAGATTCACGGCGGCCGTTGCCGGTCGGTGCCACGTTCATCAGCATGGCGTTGTGTTTGTCCTGAATATAACCTTTGAGAATACCCTTTTCGATCAGCACGTTATACTGACTTTTTGTCCCTTCATCATCAATATTCATTGAACCGCGGCGATGGGCCAAAGTGCCGTCATCCACAATAGTGCAATGTTTGGACGCCACTTGTTCACCAATACGGCCGGAAAAAGTAGAAGCGCCTTTGCGGTTAAAATCACCTTCCAGGCCATGGCCCACTGCTTCGTGCAATAACACACCTGGCCAGCCGGAACCCAAGACCACCGGCATCATACCGGCCGGCGCGTCCACCGCTATCAGATTTACCTGCGCCTGACGCACGGCTTCACGGGCATAACCCATCCAGCGCGGTTCACCGTTTACCAGTTCAGAAAAATAGCTGTAGTCGGTGCGGGCACCACCACCGGCACCACCGCGTTCGCGACGGCCGTTGTCATTCAGTAACACTGAACAATTCAGCCGCACCAAAGGGCGGATGTCGGCGGCAAAAGTGCCGTCACTGGCGGCCACCAGCACTTCTTCATAGACACCGGATAAACTCACCATCACTTGTTCAGCTTTAGCGTCCAGACTACGGATAAAAGCTTCCATCTGGTGCAACAGCGCGACTTTTTCGGTATTGCCCAAACTTTGCAGTGGCTCTACCGGTAAATAAATCTGGCTGTTGCCGGTTTTCGAAAATGCCTGCACCTGACCTTGCTGACCTGCAGCGGCGATGCCACGGGCGGCACTGGCGGCCTGCTTTAATGCAACAGCTGAAATATCATCGGCATAAGCAAAACCGGTTTTTTCACCGCTGATAGCACGAACACCCACACCGCGTTCAATGTTAAAAGAACCGTCTTTCACCAAACCATCTTCCAGCACCCAGGATTCATGCACGCTGGACTGAAAATATAAATCGGCATAATC
>JAYRUI010000505.1:0-2543 GCA_041919175.1 Rheinheimera sp.
ATGAGCGCTGGTCACTACAGCGCAATAATAACCAGAGGAGCTTGCCGTCAAAACCCGGTCACTTTTTCTATCCAGAACTCCAAAACTGCTGGTATAAGGTCCTTCCACTTTACTGAAAGCACTTGCTGGTGACGCATAGGTTGGTGCTTTAAATAACGCCCAATATGCGGTATGACCACTGCTGGTGAAAGAGCCTTTTTCTTCTGCCTTAAATTTATATGAGCCAGGCAGATAACGGGCCTGATCGCTCCCTGCCGAAGTTGGGCCAGAATAAATCCATACCTTATTGGGATCTGAAGGGATGGTTCCACAACCATAAACCTGCGCTTGAACTGTGGAGCTAAATAATGGGAACAAAATTAACAAAGAAAATACATTCAGTTTCATTATGCGACCTTTTTTGCGTTGAGGGGGATCTGAACAGGTAGTGACGTTAGCGACCAGGCTGCTGTCATTTGCTGATGACGCAAAAGTACCCGAAAAGGCGATAGATAAAATATTATTTGTTTTAATATCATTATATTGTAACTTTTTTGTCAGATTTTGCTGAGTTGACAGTTCCGGAGTCTGTTCTAAAAACGGCAACTAAAACAATGAGTGCTATTAATGTACTTCATAATTTGTTGTGCCTGTCCGGGGTGACTATAGACGTCCGCTCTTATCAACCATAAACACGCAGCAAAAGCTGCAAGGCACACGGCACTGCTTTTGTTATTTGCCTTGCGTCTAACCAACTGCTGACATTTGTCACTCGACTTTGCTGATTGCTGACACTAACTTAAGCACAGACTCAGCGGCATCATGACTTCGTCAACGCCAGGGTGGCGTTTTGAAGGAGCAAGCATGATGAACTTTCCACTGCATAACACGATAAACCCGAATTTAATCAATCCGGCTGTGCGCAAGGTGCTGCGTCCGCTGTTGTTGGCCGCTGCATTGACACAACCCGCGCTGGCTGCTGTTGATTTAGCAGCGATAGATGCGGCCTCGCAGCAACAGGATGTCGCAGCGCTGCAACAACAAACTGCGGTGGCGCAGGATGACTATCAGTTTGCTTATGCCCAATACCGTTTGGCCGTTGCCGCCTCAGTGCGTGGTGACGAGACGTTGTTAAAGCCTGCGCTGGAAGCCGCGGCTGAACGGTTGGAACAACTGCTAAAAGCTGAGCCTGAGCCGGATTTAGCCGCAGAAGCCTGGGTCTTGCTGGCATTAACCCGCGGTATGCAAGCCGGATATTATCCGATTAAAGGTGCTTATTATGGCAAGTTGTCGGGGGATGCACTGGCTAAAAGTAAAGCACTGCAAGCCCACAACCCAAGAGTGTTATTGGCGTCTGCCATTCTGGCCTATCAAACCCCAACATTGTTTGGTGGCAGCAAAAAAGAGGCGTTAACTCAGGCCGAAGCAGCGGTGTTGGCTTTTGCCACACCTTGCCAGCAGATTTGCTGGGGCCAGGCCGAAGCTTATATCTGGCGTGGCCTGGCTAAAGCAGAGGCGGGGGACAACGCAGGCGCCAAAGCCGATTGGCAGGAAGCTTTGCGTCTGGTGCCGGATTACGGTTGGGCGAAAAAGTTACTGCAAGGTTCTTAGTAGCCTGCAGCTGTAAAAACCGTTCAAAGGCAGAGGCAACAGGGTCGGCTTTGTTGCCTTTTGCCATTGAACACAGCGTAATCATTGTGGTTGCAGCATGGCTGGAGCCCGGCAACAAAATCGCAGCAGAGGGCAAAATGCTAACAGGGTCATTACGCTGGGGTTATTTGATTTACCTCGGTTTTTATTTTTTACCTCCTTTGTTGTTGCAACAAACCGGGCTCTGGCAATGGGCTGGGATTATATTGGCATTGGCCGCTTTTCTGGCGGTTTATCACCGGATTGGGCTTGGGAAAAAACAGGAACGCTGGCCTTTATTGCTGGCCTTTGTGGTGATTGCCACTGCGGTGACGCCGATCAACTCCGGCAGTATGTCGATGTTTGCTTATGTCGGGTTTTTTATTGGTTTTTGGCTCAGCAACAGCCGTTATCTGCTGGCGATGTTATTGCTGCTGGCATGGCAGGCGGCCTGGTTCTGGTGGTTTTACCCGTCGCTCTGGTTGCAGGGTTATGCGCTGGTGGTGGTGCTTGGGGTCAGTGTGTCGGGTTTGGTGGAACAAATGCGCTTACACAATCATCAGCAGCAAGAGCGCAGCAATGCCGAATTACAGCAGATGGCGCGCCAGCTGGAACGCGAACGTATTGCCCGTGATTTACATGATGTGCTGGGCCATAGTCTGGCCACTATAGCGCTCAAAGCAGAACTGACCGAAGTGTGGATGAACCGGCAACAGCAGACTGAAGCACGTCAGCAACTGCAGGAACTACAACAGCTGGCCAGACAAAGTTTGCAGCGGGTGCGGGAAACCATCAGCGGTTATCGCCAGCAGGGGCTGGATATGGTGCTGCCTGCTTTATTGGCACAATTACGCAGCAGCGGTTGGACTTGCCATGTGGATGCAGATATTGCTGCGCTGGCAGTCGATAGCCCGCAAGAGCTGGAGCTTATTCTG
>JAYRUI010000506.1:0-2529 GCA_041919175.1 Rheinheimera sp.
GGCAATTGTTTGACTCTTTCAGCATTACGGAACAATTGGGTCAGGTGATCAAATTCAATAGAAGCACCAATAAAACTGTGGAAATGGTCCAGATGCGCCAACACCACATCGTCGTGTTCCGGATTGGTCACCACCACCCTCAGCGCCAATGGCGCCATAAAACACACCAGACGTTTTTCTTCCAGCGCACTGGTCATGCCCTGCGCGTCAAAAAACAATAAATCAATGTCATCGGCATCACGCGGTGCTGTGGCAAAACTGCCAATCGTTGGAAACACTTTTAACTGCCAGCGTGGGTCACGCAGCTCACAATATTTGCGCAGATAACTTAATAAAGCCGGATTCAGACTTACCGCAACAACCTGAAACATGAAGATTTCCCTACTTTTATCTGAGAAGAATGTACCAGCAGAACCGGTACAGCTAAAACCAATTTACATAACCTTTGCATTGGCAGCTGCAAGGGCAATAAATTGCAAAAACCGGCTTATTTTTCCTGCTTGTTATCGCAAGCTCAGCGGCAACAAGCCGTCAAAACCACAAAACTGCTTTGTGGTTCTGTCACAAACACAACGCTTGTTCACCACCACAAGGCTGATAACAAGCCGGACTGCGTGGGCAATGATTGCCGCGGGCACAAATCAGCTGAGCTGGTTTTTCTAAACTGCGGGCCACCCAGTTAATATTCAGAATATTGGCAACAGTACTTAAGGTGCTTTGCATCGCCTGCGGAATTTTGCCGGCACCGCCCTGGCTGTTACACAAATGCTTTAGCTCCTGCGCCATGGCAGCACTGTCCATGCCCTGGGCATCAATGGCCGGATTTAAGTCAATACCGGCACAAAGCACATGGGCATTGCCGGCTAAATCCTGCACTTTCACCGATTCACAACAATAAATCCGTGGTTGACCCTGCACATCCAGCAACGACAACTGCGCCGAACTTTGTTGCCCCTGCACATCAAACATGCGAAACACCGCCCAGTGCTGGCAGGGATCTTCCACTTTACGCATATTGCCCCAAGGCAGCGGAATGCCATTACCGCGATACACCGCCTTGAGTTTACCCGGTGTGTACGCATCAAAATAATGCCAGTGGCTATAAGGTGACACGGCCGTCATGCGGCGCATGGCAACAGAAGCGGACACACCGGCCAACTGATGTGAGCTTATTTCATAACCATTGCGGTCCAGTAACTGGCGAAACGGCAACTTAGGGCAAAGCAAAGCACCGGCAAAAAAACTGGATTCAAAGTCGCGCCAGGCATGCAAGATATCCTGTGGCGCCACTAAACCTGAATCCGCGTCGACAGTTTCGTAAGCCCCACCCACTGTCATGCCGCTTTTAACACCGTCTTTATTGTGTAAAACCGCATGCCCAATATGCACCGCCAGCTCATATTTCAGCCGGGTTGGATGGTTTTTTAAAATGCGGTTTAAATGCAGGGTTTTGGGCGGTAAAAAATAGGACGTGGAGACGTTTTTACTGAACACACCCAGTTCATCCAGCACTTCTTTGGGCGCTTCATCGAACCAGCTAATGGCAAGCCCCAGCTGTTTTACAATCAGCAGCAGCTCTTCCACACTGAGTGGCATTCGTTTTAAACCGACATCTTCAGCCGCACGCTCCAGCTCAGGGAAATGGTTTTGGTGATGTTCCTGGTGAGCGCGGATCAGCAGCTGCGCAAACTGTTTACCGCTAATACCTGTTTGCGACAACATTTCCGGTATCGCAATTTGCAAAATATCGTTGGAAAACAAAAAGCCAGGCTCCAGCGCCATGCCGCTGATGCCGCCTCTGCTGCCTTTGGCCGGGGTGATATCCAGTTGCTGCTCTTCACCGTCTAAAAACCAGTCCAGTTCTTTTTGAAAAACTGCGGCTATCACGGTCAACATTTCGACACTGGGCACCCTTTTACCCCGCTCTATCATCGACAAATACGACACTGAAGGTGCGTATTCGGCGTCGATGCGAATGCAGCGGGTGGATAAGTCTTCCATAGTTAAGTTATTGCGTTTCCTCAGGTTTCTTATTTTAGTACCGAGGAAATGTGATTTTCGGATCAGGCTTTTAGGTGTCGTCATTTTGTAAAATTCACACTGTGAAGTTTTAATTGTCAAATTATGCACAAAAACAACATAGACTAGTTTCTAAGCAACAGCAATGACTGACTGCGAAACACCGCCCGCCACCCTACCGGGCTCAACCAATGACAGGAAGCAACGACGACGCCAGCTGCTGATGCAGCACAAGGAAGTCAGCGCAGATAAAAAGAGTGAGCGAGGAATTTAACATGCATATGACCGCGACTAACACACATGAACAACCTTTGGATCAGATCATCCGTCAGCAAATGAATGCCATCAGTGCATTAAACGACAGCCATCTGAAACAAGTGCTGAATTATTCCAAAGGTTTTCTCGATAAAGTCTTCCCGCTGGCGCAAGGCTCACATCAGGATGTCAAAAGTTACGTGGTCTATTACCAGCATTTATTGGCGTTTTTTGCCGATGGCAGCAACAGCGGTT
>JAYRUI010000507.1:0-2512 GCA_041919175.1 Rheinheimera sp.
ACTGCCATTGATGCAGCAGGGTGGTCAGCGCCGTCAGATTTGTGGCATCGTCATCGACACAACATACCGAAAAGCCGGCAAATGGCCCGGATTGCTCAGCTGGTACCACTGCCGGTTTATCAGCGACAGCATCGGCACAGACACCGAGCAGCGGCACAGCCAGTCGGAACACTGTGCCTTTGCCCATTACAGACTCAACACTCACCTGATGCCCCAGACTTTTTGCCATGCGCTGCACCACACCTAAACCAAGCCCAACCCCTTGCTCACCACGCGCTGTGGCATCAACCCGAAAGAAGTCATCAAAAATATGAGTAAGATCAATGCTGTTGATGCCAGGTCCAGTGTCCCAGACTTCAATCAGCAAGACTTTACCACGGCGGCGGCAACCTAATAACACCCGCCCCGTTTTGGTGTATTTAATGGCATTTGACAGCATATTCTGCAAAATACGGCGTAAATAGGTGGAATTGCTTTGTACCAGATAAGGCGACTGCCGTACTTTTAGTCTCAGGTTTTTCTGGCTTGCCAATAACAAAAACTCATCCCCCAGCTGTGCCAGCATAGGTGCCAGCTTGAGTGGCTGAATATCCGGCTCCATTTTGCCGTCGTCCAGTTTGGCAATTTCCAGCAAGGTCGAAATAAGCTCTTCAGTGGCCTTCAGCGAACTGTCAAGCTGCCGGATAGTTTCTTGTTGCCGTGCGGGCTCTGCCTGCCCTTGCAAAGCCGCAGTAAACAAGCGCGCTGCATTGAGCGGTTGCAAAATATCGTGACTGGCCAGCGCCAGAAAACGGGTTTTAGAAGCATTGGCCGCTTCAGCCTCGGCTTTGGCCAGCAATAATTGCTGCTCTGTGGTGCGGCGCAGTTCAATTTCGTCTCTGAGTTCTTCGTTTATACTGCTTATTTCTGCGGTTCGCTCCAGAACCCGCACTTCCAGATTTTGCTTGGCTTCCGCCAGCTGCTGCACGGCGCGCACATGTTCAGTGATATCGGTAAAACTGGTCACAAAACCGCCACCTGGTATCGGGTTACCGCGCATTTCAATCACAGTGCCGTCCGGGCGTACCCGCTGAAATACATGGGCAGTGCCCCTTTGCATATGCTGCAATCGTTTTTGCACATGCTCTTCGGCACTGCCCGCGCCACAAAGCCCACGCTCGGCATTAAAACGCACAATGTCAGCCACAGAGCGTCCTACCCGAATCATGCCTTCAGGATAATTAAACATTTCCAGATATTGTTTATTCCAGGCCACCAAATGTAAATCACGGTCTACCACGCTAACCCCCTGACTTAAATGCTCGAGGGTAGAAAACAAAATTTTGCGCGAAAACTGAATAGCCTGGCGGGTGTCATCAAATAAAGTCACCACATCTTCAAAAGCCAGCTGACGACCATCCAGTACCGCATTGACCATAGCGGCCGCGCTGGACGAGCCAATGACACCGGCCAGCTCCCGCTCAACATGACGCACCAGAGCGGGCATTGGGGTTTCATCCAGCTGCAACGGCTGCGGTTGGCGTCTGCTGAATTCAGCCAGCGATTCGCGGGCACGGCCTGCACCCACAAAACGCTCCAGCAAGGTTTTTAAATCATGGCCATGCACACGGGTGCGGCGCAACGATTTGTCATCATCCAGCGGCAAATTGGGTTTTACAAAAGCTACGGCTTGCAATCTGTCGTGCAAATCGGCTTTATGTAGCAGAGAAATACCCATATAAAAAAGTAGATTAAGACCCAAAGACCAGAATACGCCATGACTGAGCTGATCAAGCTCCAGGCCAAAAAGTGCCGTAGGTTTCAGCCAGCTTTGACCAAAAGCACCGGCTTGCATCCATTCTTGCCCCAGCACCCCAACACTGACCAGTTGCGGTAACATCAGACAATAAAACCACAAAGCAAAACCAACGAATACTCCGGCATAAACACCCAGCGCATGGCCGCGCCGCCAGTACAAACCACCGAGCACAGCAGGCGCCAGCTGGATGATCAGCGCAAAGGCCAGTAAACCGGTTTCGGCCAGCTCATAATTACGGGCGAATAAGCTGTAATAGCCATAAGAGAGCGCCATCACCGCAACGATCATTAAACGGCGTACCCGCAAAATCAGCGGGCTGTAGTCATGCTCTAACTCTTCAACAGTGCGGCCGTGTAGCAAAGTGGGCATCACCACGTCGTTGCTCAGCATATTACTGAGCGCGAGAGTGGCGATAATAATCATGGAGGTGGCGGCGGAAAAACCGCCGATAAATACCAGCGCACTGATACTTTCCCAGCCCTGACTTGCTGGCAGTAACAACACAAAACTATCCGCTTGTGCCAGCTTGTCCGGAAATAGTTGTAACCCCGCCAGCGCAATAGGCAACACCACCAGCGTGACCAGCAGCAGATAACTGCCGAACCAGCGTTTGGCCTTTTTTAAATGTTCGGCATTGGTGTTTTCAACAAAAGTGACATGGAACTGCCTGGGTAACAAAAAGATTGCCGCCATGGCCAGGATGGTTTTGGTGAT
>JAYRUI010000508.1:0-2492 GCA_041919175.1 Rheinheimera sp.
TCACTGTCCTGACCAACCTGATGGATGTCTTTGGTCAGGCCATCAATGTAAAAAGACACTTCAGCTGCGCCTATGGCCATTTTGGACGTGGCGGTGCTGATCACTGCAGCACTTTTCTGCAGCGGGGCCGTTTCAATAGGTGCCGGTGTGATTGTGGCCGCTGGCTGAGAGTGCCAGTACCACAAGCCTAGCTGCAGTATCAGGCTGACGGTCAACACCAGATAAAAGGCGGTGCTGGTTGCATAGCACAGTGCTAACAGCAGTGCTGTAGCAACAATAAAAACAAGTTGAAAATTAGGGCTTCGAAACATCATGCCTCCTGCTTGACTCATAAAGGACCAGTGTTTGTGAAGTTAGTCGCAGTGTCAAACTTTGCAACAAGAACTTCGACTAAAGTGGTAGGGCTGTTGATGGCCTTGTGGTCGCTTATCGCAGTAAGGCTTTAAAAGCCTGAAACTGTTTTGTGGTCACTGCAGCCTTGCCTGAGGCTATGCCGCGGGTGGTTGCGCTTTGCTGGTTGGTACTCTTGGTGTTGTTTGTACTATCAATAAAAAAAGCTGCACAGCAAATGCCGGCAGCTTTTTTGTGGGGTAAGGTTGAAAAGTGGCGACTGTAACTTTTTAGTGGCTTTGTGCTGCGTGCTGTCTGGCGCCGTTAAGGCGCAAAACCAGGCACGGCTCTGGCCGGTAGTTGTTGTTCCAGCATTGTTGCCAGCCCAAGCAATGTTGCTTCACTCCATTGCACCCCAACCAGGCTTAAGCCTAAAGGCAAGTTGCCGTCCAGACCTGCCGGAATTGTCACCGAAGGGTAGCCCGACACCGCGGCTGCTGTTGACGTGCCAAAATTAAACTGGTCGCCGTTTACATGATCAATAGGCCAGGCCGGGCCATAAGCCGGCAATAAAATGGCGTCGGCACCTTGTGCTACTAAATAGGCATCCAATGCTGTTTTGGCCAGTTTTTTGCTGTTGGCAAGCGCTGCTTCATAAGCAGCTTTGTCTTTCGCAAGGTCGATGGCGCTGGCTTGTAGCAGATATTCCTGGCCATAAAAGGCCAACGCTGTTTTGCCTTTTTTCTGGTTAAACGCCACTATTTTTTCAATGCTGTTCACGTTTGCCGGTACCTGATAATCCTGCAGCCACTGGCTTAAATCGCGTTTAAATTCATAAACTAATACTGTCAGTTCGTCTTTACCGAGCTGCTCAGGTAAATCCCAGTTCTGAAGTTCCTGTACCTGCACCCCTTGTTGCTGCAGTTTTGCCGCCACCTGATCCAGCATCGTTTTTACCGCTGGAAAATCTTTATCAAAAGCGCGCACCAGCACCACTTTTTTAACTTTGTTGTTCTGGGCAGCAGCGGTTAAATCGCCATAGTGGCTTTTGGCTTCTTCGGTTGCCAGCACTTTCAGTAGCAATGCGGCATCAGCCACAGTGCGGGTCATGGGGCCGGCAATATCCTGTGAAGCCGCAATAGGAATAATACCTTCCCCCGAAACTGCGCCATGGGTTGGTTTAATACCCACCACACCATTGACTGATGCCGGGCAGGTAATAGAGCCATCGGTTTCGGTGCCCACAGCCAGCAAGGTCATGTCGGCGGCAACAGCCACCCCAGAGCCTGAGCTGGAGCCACAAGGGGTTTTCGATAAACTATGTGGGTTTTTTGCCTGCCCGCCTAATGCCGACCAGCCGCTGGCAGACTTTTCGCCGCGAAAGTTGGCCCATTCCGATAAGTTGCTTTTAGCGATAATCACGGCACCTGCTGCTTTGAGCTGCGTGACTAACTCTGCGTCTTTTTTACTGAGGAAGCCTTTCAGCGCCAGTGCACCTGCTGTAGTTGGCATACCGTCTTTACTGGCGATATTGGCTTTGATCACCACAGGTAACCCATGCAAAGGTCCGCGGATTTTGCCGGCTTTACGTTCGTTATCCAGCCGGGTTGCCAGTTTAATCGCATCGCGGTTGATATCGGTGATAGCGCGCAGATCGGCGCCTTTGTGGTTGTTTTTTTCAATTTGTTGCAGGTAATAAGTCACCAGTTCCACTGAACTGAGCTTTTGCTGTTCCATTAAAGTCACTGCTTGTTTTGCAGTGAGGTTTTGAAGTTCAGCCGCAGTACCGCTCAGACTGAACAATAGCAATGTTGTGATGGCTGCAAGGTTTGAGGTGCGCATGGTATCGTCCTGATTGTTGTTATTTTGTCAGCAGCAGTGCAAACGATTTTTAACGCTGGCGCAAGAGGCTTGCGGCTAAAAATGGATAAAATCCGACCAGACCTGGATCACAAGGCGTTGGCCGCAGTCCTCTTGACGCCTTTGTAGCTGAGTTTGATACAGTGTGGACCCGGTTTTTTTTGTCATAAAGATCTGGGCTGAATAAGCGCTGGGACGTATGAATAAAACCAGTTGAGTTTATGCTGCAGCAAAAAATCGATGTCGGGAGCATACCAATGAAATCAGCAATACAGCGCCGCTACCTGGTTCTTTTGAGCCTG
>JAYRUI010000509.1:0-2449 GCA_041919175.1 Rheinheimera sp.
ATTAAAGTGTCCACCACATACATCATGGTTTGAGTCAGCTGCGCCAATACGATAGGGCCAGACAGTTTCAGAATGGTTTTGGCTTCAAAGCGGGAAAAAGGTAACATGGCAACTCACAACTGACGGATTAAACGCGATTTTTTCAGACGCGAAACTGCGGTTAATTTAGCACAAAGAGGGGCAGTCATGTTTACCGGAATAGTTCAGACTCAGGCCATTGTCGACCAAATTCAGGATAAGCCGGGTTTTCGCAGTTTACGGCTGCAGGTTGAAGCTGTTTACCTGGCCGCGCTGGAGAAAGGCGCTAGCATTGCCATTAACGGCACTTGTTTAACTGCGGTTGAGTTTTATGGTGAAGCAGAGCAGGGTTTTGTACTTTTTGACGTGATTGACGAAACGTTGCGTCTGACCAATCTGGGTTTGCTAAAAACAGGCGATAAAGTGAATTTTGAACGCTCATTAACCCTTGGCAAAGAGCTTGGCGGTCATATTTTATCGGGACACATTCACTGCACAGCGACCATTGCTGACATAAAACAAACCCAGCACAACTGTGCGATGAATCTAATGCTGCCTGCGCCTTATGGCAGTTATGTGTTTAGCAAAGGTTTTATTGCCATTGACGGTATTAGCCTGACGGTTGGACAAGTCACCCTTCATCAAGACCAAAGTTGTGAGTTTTCACTGCATTTAATTCCGGAAACGCTGGCCGTGACAAACCTGGGCAGTCGTCTGGCGGGAGACAAAGTGAATATAGAAATTGATCAACAAAGTTATACGATAGTGCAGAGTATTGAACGTATTCTGGCAGCTCGTGGGCTGGTAAAACCGTTGTAAATGACGATGCCGGCACTAGTTTTTGTTCTGGCTTTTCATTTGGTCTTTAACGCAGTGAAAAACGGCTTAGGGATAAAACCGGCAGCCGCTTTTCAACTGTTTGTGTTGAAGCGCTAGTAAATCTGCTCGTCATCCGCATCAATAAACACCTGCACACTTTTATGCGCTTCGTCTTTGTGGGTTTTGATGTGAATTGGATTGCAACAGTTGCTGCAATCTTCAAAGTCATCCTGATCTTCACCACTGACATCCAGCGTGATATGGGTAGGGTGGCCGCAAAACGGACAAATAATGGTTTTGTGAATTAAGTCCATTCTATACTCCGGGCAATTGGTGTTGGTTGCTATTCACGCACTGCTTTGTGTGACATCCGCGATAGGGCTGTCATATTCATGTTGATTTAAGCCAGTATAGAAGGGATCACCAAGGCTTGCTAAACCCTGGCGCTGCCGTTCGTATCAGCGAGGTGACCTCACTGCAACTGCAATGGCAGCATCAAAGGCCCTGTCAGCCGTTGATATCGTTGGCGGTCAATAACTGCAGCGAGGCCAGCATTCTGTCAGCAATCGCATAACGGTTGTCTTGCAAATCTTTAGCGTGCGGCACCGCAATACAGCGCATACGGGCGGCTTTAGCAGCTATCACACCTGTGACGCTGTCTTCCAGAGCCACACACTGTTGTGCCTCTACACCAAGCGCTGCTGCGGCATTTAAATAAACCTGTGGGTGAGGTTTGGCAAAAGGTAAAAACTCTGCCGAGCAAGTGGCATCAAAAAAATGAAGTAATTCAAAGTGTTTTAAAGTAGCCAACATCATTTTATGGTTAGACGAAGTGGCAAGAGCGACAGGCAAATTTAGTGATTTACAAAGCTGCAACGCTTCACGCGCACCCGGCATCAGTTTGCCTTGTGTGATAATCATAGTGATCACTTTATCAATAATGACATCGGCCACTTCAGCAGGTGTTGGCCCATGCCAGGCAAAAACCTTGTACCAGTACTGCACAACATAATCACAACGCCAGCCCAGGGTTTTTGCAGTGTCTGCGGGTTTCAGCGGAACACCAAGGGAAGAAAAGGTTTCATATTCAGCCTGTTGCCAGAAATCTTCCGAATCGAGCAATAAACCATCCATATCAAATATTACTGCGTTGATCATGCATGTCCTGTGGGTTTAGAGCCGTTATAACAACCGCTGCTGTATAAAATCTCTGGCCTGCCAGCTATAACGACCGCCGCGTATATAAGCGTGGTGCAATAAATGATACAAATTATAAAGATCTTTACGTTCGCTGTAACCCTCATCCAATGGGTACACCTGATTGTAAGCGGCGAAAAAGCCGTCAGGTAGCGGGTCGAACATCTGCGCATAAGCTAAATCTGCTTCCCGGTCACCAAAATAACAGGCCGGGTCAAATACCACCGGGACTTCCGATAAAAAACCAATATTGCCACGCACCAGTTCACCATGGAGCAAGGCAGGTTTGGGCTGGTGGCCATGCAGTTGCTGCCGCACACGTTCAACAATTTTGTCGATGTCCCCAAATTGTTGATGCTGCTCAGCTAAAAGTTGCAACAACCAGCCAATACGTTGTTCGGAAAAAAACGTTGAC
>JAYRUI010000510.1:0-2445 GCA_041919175.1 Rheinheimera sp.
TGTTGTTACAGCAGTTGTATCAACAGGGTTTAATGGATGACATCAGCAAACGAGTGGCAGATGGCGTGCCTTATCTTGGCTGGAGCGCCGGTTCTAATATTGCGGGGCTGAGTATCCGCACCACCAACGATATGCCCGTTGTTGAACCTCCGTCTTTTAGCGCGTTAAATTTGCTGCCTTTTCAGCTGAATCCGCATTACAGCGACTATAAACCTGAAGGTTTTCATGGCGAAACCCGTGATATGCGCCTGAACGAATTTATGCTGCTGAATCCAGTCACGCCGGTGCTGGCGTTACCCGAAGGCACAGCCTTGCTGCGCCAGGGGGATGAATTAAGTTATCAGGGCAATGTGGACGGGTATTTGTTTATTGGCGGTAGCAAAACGGCCCTGTTGCCGGGTGCTGATCTTTCCGCTTTTTTGCAGTTGTAAAAACGCGTTTTTAATTCAGCTTGAAAAAAAGCGCTTGTGCCAATTGCGTGGCGATTTGCAAAGGTGCAGTGATTTGCACGGGCGCATCTGTTTGCAACTTTGCAGCAGTTTGCAATTGTTCCTCCGGCACGCGTTGGCAAGAAGCCTGTTGATAAGGCACCACGCCAAGGCAGGGCCAGGGTAAACGTTGTTGTAAGTCGGCGACATTTTCCTGCAGTAACAACATCTCAGGGTCAACACAGTTCGCCACCCAACCCAGCACTTTGGCGCCTGAACGCTGCAATTCCCGTGCTGTTAACATGGCATGGTTCAGGCAACCGAGTTTCATGCCCACCACCAACAGTACAGGCAGCTGCTGTTGCAGCACCCAGTCGGCCAGATAGGTATTGTTATTTAATGGCAATAACCAACCACCAGCCCCTTCAATAAGCCGTACCTGAGCGTCGAATCCAGAGGTTTGTTCCAGCTGCGCATCCAACACTCTGAGATCTATAGCCGTTTCAGCCGCTGTTGCCGCCAGATGCGGCGCCACTGGTGCCTTGAATAACACCGGGTTAACCTCGTGATAAGACAGAGGGATGCCCGATAACTGCTGCAAAGTTTTAGCGTCAACGTTTTTACCATCACTGTCGACACCCGCTGCTATCGGTTTTAAGCCGATGGCCGGCACTTTTAAATGGGCGAAACCACGCAGCAATAAAGCGCTGATATAGGTTTTGCCGGCGTCAGTGTCTGTTGCTGTGATAAAAATACTGTGCATAAAGCTCTCTGGAGGATAGCAAGTGGATGTTTTTATGGAGTTCCAGGCCAGTGTTAACGGCTTTTTCTGGCTACAATCTGCAATACCTGATAACTCAGTGGCAAGCCTTGTTTAGTGCGAAATTGCTCATAAGCGTTGGCAAACTGCAGCCAGCGTTTTTTTCCGCCAAGGCCGGAACCCGGCCGGCCTGCCACATAATTGGCACCAATTTGTTTAAAACTGCGGGCCAGGCTCTGCACATCGGGGTAAAACAGCCGATAAGTGATGAGTTCACTGTGGCAGACAAAACCTGCGGCACTGGCAGCAGCCAGTACCTCTGCTGCCGATAAAAACGCCAGCTGATGGGGATGGTTATCCACTTGCGCCCAGCTTTGACGAAATTCAGCCATTGAACCTGTCACTAAAGTGGTCAGATACAAGCGGCCGTCTTCTTTGAGCACCCGCTGAAACTCGGCAAAAACTGCGGCGGGTTTTGGGCACCACTGCAACATCAAACTGCTGAAAATGGTATCAAGGCAATTGGCAGCAATGGGCAATGCCGCCGCATCTGCTTCGAAAAAACGACTGGCCTGGTTCAGCGTTTTTGCCTCTGCCAGCATCCGGGCGCTTAAATCGGCCGCCCAAAGTTCAGTGCAATAATTTTTAAGTGTGGGGTGCAACCAACCCGGGCCACAGCCCATATCCAGCAAGCACTTGTGCTGCTGTGGTTTAACGTCATTCAGGCGCGATAGTAAATCCGTGGCTACCTGCTGCTGCAATTGGGCACCGGACTGATAACTTTGCGCCGCTTTATCAAAATGCCGGCTGACAATATTGTTGGTACCGGTGGTATTTTTTGTTGCGGCCTTGCCTTCGTCCATCGCAACCTCTATCGCAACAATGGCACTCATAACAAATCCATTAAGGTTTTAAACAGCAGCTGCAAATCTGCCGGCCTGTGCAAAGCGCTTAAAGTGATACGCAGCCTGGCCTGATGCTGCGGCACTGTCGGGGCGCGAATGGCACTGAGCCAGATCCCCTGCTCTGCCAGCTGCTGGCTCACCCGCATGGCTTGATGACTGTCGCCAATCAACAGCGGCTGAATAGCACTGTTGGACGGCATCAGCGCCAGATCATAATGCGCCGCCAGTTTACAGCAAAGCGCGATATTGTTTTGCAATGCCTCGCGGCGCCAGCTTTGACTGCGACACTGCTGAATACTTTGGCGCATGGCGACGGCCAAAGCCGGAGATAACGCCGTGCTATAAATAAAAT
>JAYRUI010000511.1:0-2442 GCA_041919175.1 Rheinheimera sp.
TGGCCCTTATGGCTACCAATTAGGGCAGTTTCCGGCTTTATGGTCTGAACTCAACGATAAATTCCGCGATTCAGCACGCAGTTTCTGGCGGGGAGATAATGGCACTCTGGCTGAATTTGCCACCCGTTTATTGGGCTCGCGCGATATATTTCAAAAACACCACAGACCTGCCTGTTGCTCTGTGAATTACCTCAGCTACCACGACGGTTTTACCTTGCAGGATTTAGTCAGTTATCAGCACAAACATAATTGGCTTAATGGTGAACAAAACCGCGATGGCCACGACCACAACTTAAGTGTGAATTATGGGGTGGAAGGGCCAACCAGTGCCGCTGACGTGCTGGCGGCGCGTTTTTTACATAAACGCAATTTAGTCGCCAGTTTGTTTTTAAGTCAGGGCATGGTGCACTGGCTCGGTGGCGATGAGCTTAGTCACAGCCAGCAGGGTAACAACAATGCATATTGTCAGGACAACGAAATCAGCTGGTTGAACTGGCAGCTGGATTACCATGCCACCCAGTTTTTAAGTTTTGTAAAACAAATGATTGCCTTGCGTCAGCAATACAGCTGTTTACAGCAGTTGTCGTTGCTGGACGACCATTACCAGCTGCATGGTGATAAACATCAGATTGACTGGTATTTAACGGATGGCCGGTTAAAAACAGAAGCCGATTGGTACGACACCAGCGTCAGTCATTGTGTGTTTATTATCCGCAATACCAGCAATCATCATCAGCTGCTGATTTGTATGAATGCTGGCGGCGCACCGGTGCAGTTCAGGTTGCCATCGAGCCAGTGGTTTTGTGTGTTGGATACTGCTTACGAGCAAGGGCTGAGTTCAGTCATCACCGCTGGTGCTGTTGAGTACCTGCAACAGGCAGGCTCTTTGTCTATCTGGTTGGAGCAGGGCACTTATTAAGCCGGATTTGTCTGGACTACCGCTGTGCTGAATTTAGCCAATGGTCTGAACAGCATATTCTTTTTTACCATGCGCTGCTTTCTGAGTAGCTTTTCCAGTATAATCGCCGGCATTTTGCAGGGTCGGCAGTCCGGAGAATGCTTTGATGACAGATACAACAGTACAGTGTGACATTGGTTTTGTAGGCGCGGGTGTGATGGGTAAAAATCTCATCCTGAATCTGGCCGATCATGGCTACCGTGTTGCCGCTTTTGACCTTGACCATAAAAAACTCGAATCTGTGATCCAGCAAGACGTGCTGGAAACCAATGGCCGTGGCGGCCGCGTGGTGGCTTGCAGCTCTTACACCGAATTATTGGCCAAGTTAAGCCGCCCGCACCTGATTATTCTGTCAGTGCCAGCCGGTAAACCTGTGGACGATGTCTGCTCTAAGCTCATAGACGCCGGTATTCAGGCCGACGATATTATTGTCGACACCGGCAACAGCCTGTGGACAGACACAGTGCGGCGCGAAAAATTTTATGAAGGCAAATTTATCTTCTTTAGCACCGCAGTTTCAGGTGGTGAAGTGGGTGCCCGTTTTGGTCCTTCGTTAATGCCAAGTGGCGACCCTTATGCGTGGACCCGTATTGAACCGGTCTGGCGTGCTATCGCCGCGAAAGTAGACCCTGCAACTGGCCGTCCAATAGAGCGTTTTGAACCAGGTAACCCTGTGATTGAAGGTGAGGCTTGTGCCACTTATATTGGTGCCGGCGGCTCTGGTCACTATGTCAAAATGGTGCACAACGGCATTGAATATGCCGATATGCAGCTGATTTGTGAAGTCTATCAGGTGATGCGTGATGCCCTTGGCATGACAGCACAGGAAGTTGCCACTGTATTCAAAGAGTGGAATCAGGGCATTCTGAACAGTTATCTGATGGAAATCAGCGCCGAAGTGCTGGCCACCAAAGATTCTGAAACCGGTTTGCCGCTGGTGGATGTGATTCTGGATAAAGCTGGCCAAAAAGGTACTGGTTTATGGACAGCGGTCAGCAGTCTGGAGCTCGGCTGTCCGGCGCCCACTATTGCCGAAGCTGTGTATGCCCGTTCTATTTCAACGCTTAAAGATCAACGGGTTGCCGCTTCAACTTTGCTGGCAGGCCCAGTGCAGGATAAACCAACCGAAGCCAAAAGGGCGCAGGTAATAGCGCAGCTGCATGACGCTTTGTATTGCGCCAAAATTTGTGTGTACGCGCAGGGTTTTGATTTAATGAAAACTGCTGGTGCTGAACACGGCTGGCAGCTGAATTTTGCGGAAATTGCCAAGATCTGGCGCGCCGGCTGTATTATCCGTGCGGTATTTTTGCAGTCTATTACCGATGCTTATGAGCGTAACGACGAGCTGGCCAATCTGCTGGTGGACCCGTTTTTTGCCAAACAAATTTCGGTATATCAGATGAACTGGCGCCGTGCTGTAGCTGACGCCACTTTGTTAGGCGTGCCGGTAGCTGCCTTAAGTTCTGCCTTAAGTTTCTACGATT
>JAYRUI010000512.1:0-2414 GCA_041919175.1 Rheinheimera sp.
AAATAGCCATATCAAACATCATCAAAACAACATCCCCGCCATGGGTCATACTCAAACCAGCGATAAAACCAAAAGCAAGTCGCTGCAGCGCCAGAACAAAAACCGGCAAGCAGCAACAGCCAGCCGCTGCACCAATACCAAAATGCCAGTAACAAAGTGCCAGCAAAGGTGCGCTAAAACAGCTGTACGACTAAACCCAAGGGCTTAACCCAAGCAACAAAGGAACATCAAATGGCAACCAGAACTGAACATGACAGCATGGGTGAAATGCAGGTGGATGCGGCGGCGCTTTATCAGGCGCAAACGCAAAGGGCTGTGCTGAATTTTCAAATCCGGCCTGAGCCTATGGCTATTGGTTTTATCCGCGCTTTGTTATTGATAAAACAAGCGGCGGCCGGGGCTAATTTGCAGTTGGGTTTATTAACAGCGCCGGTTGCCAACGCCATCCAACAGGCCGCTAAAGCCCAGTTAAATCAGTTAGATATTCACCAATACCCGGTGCCTTTGTATCAAACCGGCTCAGGCACCAGCAGCAATATGAATGTGAACGAAGTGCTGGCCAGCCTTGCTACTGCAATGCTGCATAATGCGGCTGGCACTTCGCTCAGGCAGCACAGTGCAGCGACGCAACACGACAACACCAAGGTCAGCACTGAGCAGATACCCCCAGTGCCACTGCCGGAAAAAGTGCACCCCAACGACCATGTGAATCTGGGGCAAAGTAGTAACGACACTATTCCAACTGCTATCAGTGTCAGCACAGTGCTGGCTATCCGCCAGCAGCTGTTGCCTGCACTGCAACTGCTGCAACAACGGTTGGCCGAAAAAAGTCAGCAAATTGGCCATCATGTAAAAACCGGTCGCACCCATTTAATGGACGCTATGCCCGTTACTTTTGCCGCTGTGTTGCAAAGCTGGTCGTCACAATTGCAACACGTCGAAATTTTGTTACATGAACAGCTGCCGCGTTTGCAGCAACTGGCACAAGGTGGCACAGCTGTGGGCTCTGGCATTAATGCCCATGCCGATTTTGCCAAACTGTTTTGTCAGCAATTACAACAAATTACCGCTGTGCCTTTTAGCCCGGCGCCGGACTTGTTTTTTCGTATTGGTAGTCAGGATATATCGGTTGCCTGCTCTGCTGTGCTGAAAGTACTGGCGGTTGCCTTGTTAAAAATTGCCAACGACCTGCGCTGGATGAACTCTGGCCCGCTGGCTGGTTTGGGCGAAATTGAATTGCCCGCGTTGCAGCCTGGCTCTTCTATTATGCCGGGCAAGGTCAACCCGGTGATCCCGGAGGCTGTGGCCATGGCTGCAGTGCAAGTGATGGGGCTGGATAACGCTATTGCTATTGCCGGGCAGTCGGGTAATTTTGAACTGAATGTAATGCTGCCGCTTATCGGGCAAAACCTGCTGCAAAGCATTGATTTATTAAGTGATAGCTGCAAACAACTTGCGGAAAAAGCCATTGTGGGTTTTGTGGTACGCGAAGATAACATTCAGCGGGCGCTGGCTTTAAACCCTATGCTGGTGACAGCGCTTAACCCTTTGATTGGCTACGAAAAAGCCGCAGCTATTGCCAAACAAGCTTATGCCGAGCGCCGCCCTGTGCTTGATGTGGCGCTGGAACACACCTCTTACAGCAAAGAACAGCTCAGTGAATGGCTAAACCCGGCTAAACTAACCGGGCGATAGTTTTTGCCGCTGTGTTGCCAGAATAGGGGGCCACGGATTCAAAAGCACGGCGTCACCATTGCCGTTATTCCACCCCGGTTTTGTTGGTTTGGCAGCAACAACCACCATCCAGCGATAAAAATAACATTATTAGGGTGCAACCAACTAAAACCTGTATAAAAGCAGTACCTTGAGTTTTCAGTTATGGCTATATACATTCAATACAGCGCTTCCGGCCTGGCGAGCGTTCTTTAACCAGAGGATCTTGTTATGTTTGATTGGTTTGGTGTCAAAGCTTTGCGGGAAGAAAACCAACAGTTAAAAGAACAACTCGCTATGCAGGCGCAAATACGCGATAGCGTCAGCAAACAAATGATGCAACTTACCATGGACGCCAGCGGCAAAATCCGGGCTGTGAATGCGAATTTTTGCAGTGAAATATCTCTTACCGAAACAGAGGTTATTGGGCGGCAAGTGCTGGAATTAGTGCCGTCGTTTTTACAGCAAACCGAACATTTTAAGAAACTGGCCACTGCGCTCGGAAACGCTGAATTCTGGATAGGTGCCTGGCAAATTACCAACCGGCAGGGGCAGGAATTCTGGCTGCGCGCGGCGCTCTGCCCGGTAAAAACCAGCACAGGTAACATTGATCATTTTGAAATTTACGCCAATAACCTCACCCGCACTATCGAAACGTCGCAGCAGCATGATGCACTGATTAAAGCCATGCAACGCTCTAC
>JAYRUI010000513.1:0-2402 GCA_041919175.1 Rheinheimera sp.
TGCTGGACGAAGTTTCGCAAAAACAGGATTTAACAGCAGCCGGTGTGGGCAGAGCCGGTGCTTTGCAACAAAACACTGAAATACGCCGCGACCAGACCGCCTGGCTTGATGGCAGCACTGCTGCCCAACAACAATATCTGGCGCTGATGCAGGCGCTACAAACCCAGATGAACCGGCAATGTTTTTTAGGCCTCACCCACCACGAATGCCATTTTGCCCGTTACCAGATTGGCGATTTTTACCAAACCCATCTGGACGCTTTTCGTGGCCGCTCCAACCGGGTTTTAACCACAGTGCTCTATTTAAATTCGGTGGCAGAAGGCGGCGAGCTGGTGATTTATGATGAAAACAACACCGAGCTACAGCGGGTTTTGCCTCAGGCTGGTTTATTGGTGATGTTTGAAAGCGAAAGATTCCCGCATCAGGTATTACCGGCCAAAGCTTTGCGCTACAGCATCGCTGGCTGGTTTCGTAAAGATTAACACCCAAGACCTCCAGCGCTGTGCAGCAAGGCTCTTTGCAGCAGGCAGCCGTTTTACAATAAAAAACCACAGGTTCACGGATGACAAAAACACAGTGGGGTTTATCGGCAATAGCCATTGTTATCAGCATCTTTGTGGTTATGTTCTGGCAACCAACACCAACGCAGCCACAAACAGCAGCTGCAGCTGAAACAACAGCGATAAAGCTGTTACCAAGGATTGCCACACCAACTTCCCGCACATCGCCCAGCCCAATACCAGCATCGCCAGAGACCAACGAAAAATCCGAGGCGCGTTTCGCCATGGCATATCAGTTATTACAGCAGGCACAACAAGGTGATGCCGCTGCGCAATATCAGCTCGCGGATATACTGCGTTTTTGTGACGGCATCAGCAAAAACAGTCGTTATTTTGCCGATGATGCCAATTATTATCTGGCCACAGCCAATGATGCCGACAGCACCTTTTTTACCAGTCTTAAACAAGCTATCACCGACTGTGCTGAATTTAATCAACAAAACCTGCAAGACTTTCAAATCGAAGAACCGGATGTCGCCGCTGCCGATTATTGGTTAGCCCATGCTGTAATGCAGCAACATCCACAGGCACTGCAACAGGCGCTGGCTTTTTTTCCACAAGCGCTTAAAAACAACGACAAAGCGCTGAAGGTATTAGACGCGCAATTGGCGGCGGCACAGCCTGAAGCTTTGTTTCAGTTGGGCGTATGTTTAACGATGCAGGGAAACCAGCAGCAAGCGGGCTCTTTATTGTGGCTGGCTTGTCAGCAAGGGAAAGATTGCAATAACGGCGGTATAGTGCCCATTCAGTTACCTTATTTAGTGCATTGTTCAGCCCTGCTTCGTACTGAAGAAATAACATCAGATGGCAATATTTATAATGCGCAGCGAGCCTGTTATCAAAAGTCCAGTCTGCTGGCTATCAGCAAATCCATGCTGGCTGGTCAGAAGCAACAAGAGATAGTCGCGCAGCAGCAACGTTTGCTGCATCAACTTAAATCCGCCAACGAGCGTAAGGCGTTGTTACAGCAATGTGTGGCTCCTTAAACAAGCTTCCTCACCAGCCAAACCCAAAGCAGCCCGGCACTAACCACAACAATAAGCAACAACACCTTGTTACATTCTGATACAGCACAAATCAGGCAAAAACTTGCTTCGGTTAAGCCTTGACCGCTAAGCTGGCTGCAACGCTGGCCTGTCGCCCGAGACTTTTTTCAGAATTTTATTTGGCGGCTTACTGCACTTGCAGCAATCAGCATCAACACCATTTATCGATAAAAGGCACTTTCAGCGCTGAAAGCTGCCATTTTACAAGGAGCTGTTATGAACACTAAAAGCCTGCTGGATCAATTACTTCGTTCAGGTGCAGAAATGCTGCAAGGCAAAAGCAGCAGCCAGGGCGGTTATTCGGCTTCACAGCATTCGCAGCATCATTCACAACACTATTCACAACAAGCAGCAGCAAAAACCGGCTCAGATCTCACATCTCAGTTATCGTCTTTATTGTCAGGCAAAGGCGGCGCTGCACTGGCCGGTGGCGCCTTGGGTTTATTACTTGGCAGTAAAAGTGGCCGCAAAATGGGCGGCACTGTGCTGACTTATGGAGGTTTAGCCGCCGTTGGCGCTTTGGCTTATAAGGCCTACCAGAATTATCAGCAACAACAATCGGCCGCGCACTCAGCTCAGGCAGCACATTCAGCCCCGGCACAACCGCTGGAGCAGTTGCCTGCGCCAGTACAGGAAGCCCATAGCAAAGCCATTCTGGTGGCATTAATTGCCGCCGCCAAAGCCGATGGTCATATTGATGCGCGCGAGCGGCAGTTGATTGACGGTGAAATTGCCAAAATCACCCACGACCACAGCCTGCAGCAGTGGTTTGACCAAGAGCTGCAAAAACCGCTGG
>JAYRUI010000514.1:0-2387 GCA_041919175.1 Rheinheimera sp.
TTCGTAACACCAAAATGCTGGAAACCGGAGATTTGTTATTCATTTTAGAAACTTATTGGCTGAGTGACGCGATGGCGTTAAAAGACAAAGTATTGATAAGTAGTGCAGTAATTAAAAAAGGCCAGTATTTGGCCGGTATTTATACCAGCCCAAACAATAAAAAAGTGTTCAGCTTAAAAACGCTGGCTGATTTAAAAGAACTTACCGCTGTATCAACACCAAAATGGCACACCGACTGGCAAACCATGTCAGCCCTGCCATTAAAAGAACTGGTGCGGGAAGATGAGTGGTTAAGTCAGGCGCGTATGGTGCATATGCAATGGGTCGATTTTATGTTGATGCCTTTTGTAAACAGCAAAGACGGAGTTTACAAACTGGAGCAAATTCAACTGAAACTGGTACCTGATGTTGCAGTGTTACTGAATGACAGCCGCCATTTTGTGATTAGTAAAAATCATCCGGCTGGCGCTGAAGCTTATGCAGCCTTACAACGAGGCCTTGCCGCGCTTGAGAAAAATGGCCGTATCCAGCAGTTGTATCGTCAAGCCGGATTTTTAGTGGACCAAACTCAATATAAAGTGCTGAATTCAGCAGTTCAATTGAACCCCTGAATCAAAGCACTGACCCCTGGTATTAAAGCAAAACAGGCAACTAAAGCACTTAACCACAATTCTTTACCGAACTTTCCACCAAACTTTCTTACCAAGCTTCCTTACCAAATTTCCGCAGTAAGCCTGCCAGCCAAAAAAACTATCAACGTAGCAAAAGCAAAAACCGGCTAAAGCCGGTTTTTGTTTTAACGAAATAAGGTTTGAACGGAGCTACTTAAGCGTTCAACTTTATAACGCTTACAGATCGTCTTCCATTTCCAAAGCTTCTGGCATCAGCTCATCTACTGCTGCTGTTGGCTTCTGAGTGGCTTGTAACAATAACCGATTACGCAACTCTGTTTCAATTTCCAAAGCAATGGCCGGGTTGTCTTGCAGGAACTTCATTGAGTTTGCTTTGCCCTGACCAATTTTATTGCCTTTATAAGCGTACCAGGCACCTGATTTATCAATCAGTTTTTCGTTCACCCCCAAGTCAATCAGCTCACCGTTTTTACTGATACCGGCACCATACTGAATAATAAATTCAGCTTGTTTAAAAGGTGGTGCTACTTTGTTTTTCACTACTTTGACACGGGTTTCGTTACCCACCACTTCGTCACCTTCTTTCACAGAGCCGATGCGGCGGATATCTAAACGTACTGAGGCATAAAACTTCAATGCATTACCACCAGTGGTGGTTTCAGGTGAGCCAAACATCACACCAATTTTCATCCGGATTTGGTTGATGAAAATACATAAAGTGTTAGAACGCTTGATATTACCTGTCAGCTTACGTAAAGCTTGTGACATTAAACGGGCTTGTAAACCTACATGGCTGTCGCCCATGTCACCTTCAATCTCCGCTTTTGGTGTTAAGGCAGCTACGGAGTCGACAATGATGACGTCAACCGCAGCTGAGCGCACTAACATGTCACAAATTTCCAGCGCCTGTTCACCGGTGTCTGGTTGCGACACTAATAAATCAGCCACGTTCACGCCTAACTTGGCAGCGTACAGCGGATCTAAAGCGTGTTCAGCATCGATAAAAGCACAGGTTTTACCCATTTTTTGTGCTTCGGCAACTACCTGCAAAGTTAAAGTGGTTTTACCTGAAGATTCCGGACCGTAAATTTCAACAATACGACCACAAGGTAAACCACCAATGCCAAGGGCAATATCAAGGCCTAAAGAACCTGTTGGAATAAAATCGATATCAAGTGCGGTACTGTCGCCCAGACGCATAATTGAACCTTTACCGAACTGACGTTCAATTTGACCTAAGGCTGCGGCCAGTGCTTTTTGCTTGTTATCGTCCATCTGAATCTCCGACTGAAATCTGAAAAGGCATTAAATGCTGTATGCTCATACAGTAGTTGAATGCGTTTGCTCTGTCAACAATAAAATCAGCTGCTGCAGCGCAAAATCAATGGCCTGTAGACGCACTGCGGCTCTGTCACCATGAAACACAACGCGGGTAGTAACAGTGTGACCAAATAAAAAGAACCCAAAACACACAGTGCCATTAGTTTTAAAAGCTGAACCTCCATCTGGCCCGGCAATGCCGGAAACAGCCACCGCAACGTCTGCGTTAGCCACTGCTGCCGCGCCTTGTGCCATTTCCAGCACTGTTTCTTCACTGACGGCACCAAACTGCAACAAGGTGGCACTTTTGACCGCCAGCAACTGCTGTTTTGCCTTGTTGCTGTAGGTAATAAAACCTCTGTCCAGATAAGCCGAGCTACCGGCGATGGCGGTCAGACTATAAGCAATACCCCCGCCGGTGCAGGATTCAGCAGT
>JAYRUI010000515.1:0-2387 GCA_041919175.1 Rheinheimera sp.
AATCAGCTTAAAACAGGATACCGGCTTTAGTGCTGTTTCCAGTGCCTGGCACGCCATGATGGAACAGGTGTTGTGGATGCTGGGTTTAGCGGCTTTGGTCGCTTTAATGGCACGCTCGAGCTTGTTATTGCTGTCGCATAAACTGGCAAGCAACCAACAATTACATCACGCCGCTTTAGATAGCCACGAACATATTAAAAGTTAACCGCTTAACCTGTATGGCGCAGCTTGCGCCAGTGCCTGATGGGTCAATGCAGGTGTGTTGGCCTAAAGGGCTGAGGTCACCCCCTGGCTCTATTCGCATGCCTTGTGAATCAAGCCCTTAGCTGCAGCGCCTCCCGCGTGTTTTGCCACAAATTTTTGGCAATTTCTTCCGGCGTTTCCGGCCTTAAACGGCAAAAATACTGAAACACCAGCGCCAGCTGTTTGGGGCTATTGATTTGCCCCTGAAAACCAGCAAGCGGCATGGCCGGTGCGTCGGTTTCCAGCACAAAACTGGTCAACGGCAGGCGGCGCACCGCATTTTGGGTTTTCTGGCTGCGCTCGTAACTGATAGTGCCGCCAATTCCCAGCTTAAAACCCAAGTCGAGAAAGTCCTGCCCTTGCTCCGGGCTGCCGGAAAAGGCATGTAAAATGCCACCTTGTTTGAATTTTTGCCGTTTCAGCTCAGCCAGCAGCTGCGCCATAGATTTTCGGTGATGCAAAATCACCGGTTTTTGATAGCTGGCCGCGAGTGCAAGCTGAGCGGCAAACAGCTGCTGCTGCATAGCAAAAGTGTCTGGTGCAATCGCAAAATCCAGCCCGATTTCACCCACGGCACAAATCTGCTCTGATTGCTGCGCCAACAAATGCTCAAGCGCTGTCAGAGCTTGCAGTGAATGCGTCGCGGCCCACCAGGGATGAATACCGAGCGCAATCCAAAAATCACTCTGCTGCTTCTTTAAAGCCAATAACGGCAACCAGGCCGATTGCTGCACCGCCGGAATTAAACAAGCCTGAACCCCAGCTTCTTTGGCCTGTTGCCAGTGCAAAGGCCAGTCTTGCCATAACTCTGGTAAATCCAGATGGCAATGACTGTCAAAAAGCGCCGGCAACAGAGCTGTATTCACAAGGCCGCCTCAACTGTTATGGACACAGCCGTTCAATAGTCCAGCTGCCATCGGCCTGGTGCTGGTACATAAAACGGTCATGCAATCTGTGCTCACCGCCCTGCCAGAATTCAATGGCATGAGGTTTAATTTGAAAACCGCCCCAAAATGACGGCACCGGTACTTCGCCGTGTTCAAACTTATGTTTAATTTCAGCAAATTTTTGCATCAGCGCCTGTCGGGTCGACACAGGCCGGCTTTGCTCTGACGCCCAGGCCGCCAGCTGACTTTCTTTGGGTCTGGATAAAAAATACTGAATCACATTGCTTACCGGCAACTCAGTGGCAGTGCCATACACAATCACCTGCCGCTCCAGCGGATGCCATGGAAAATGCAGGCAAACCTTCGGATTCCCGGCCAGCTCTTTTGCTTTGCGGCTACCGAGGTTGGTATAAAACACAAAACCCGCCGGACTGACGTCTTTTAGCAGGACCAGCCGTTGTGACGGCTGGCCGTGTTCATCTACTGTAGCCACACACATGGCCGTTGGGTCTGGTAATTCAGCGGCAATAGCGTCTTTCAGCCACAGCTCAAACTGCACAAAAGGGTCGGCGTTTAATTTGTCTAGATCCAGCTTATCTTTGACATAACTGCGGCGGATATCATCAATTTTCATTTTAATTCCTTAACACTCAATGCCTGAGCACCCAATTCCGTAATACAGAATTCCTTCACGCTGAATTCCTTAACTGTCGGCCAGATAACAAAAAAGCGCCGAAGCGCTTTTTTAGTTGTTACATCCGTTCCATCACTTCGATGCCCAACAGGTCTAAACCTTTGGCCAATAAACGCGATACGCCAATGCTCAGCATTAAACGGCTGTCACGCACTGCTGGTTCAATACCTTCTTTTAACATTGGGCAAGCTTCGTAAAAACTCATATATAAACTGGCCAGTTCATACAGGTAACTACATAACAGGTTTGGCTGGGCGTCTTTCATCACCTGTTGCAGCGTTTCTTCAAACTGCAGCGTTTTTAATGCCAGTTGTTTCTCATGAGATTCAACCAGTTGCAGCGGAGCGTTAAAATTATCTGCCACTTCAGCGCGGCGTAAAATACTACGCACCCTGGTATAAGCGTATTGCAGATAAGGGGCAGTTGCGCCTTCAAAACTCAGCATCGAATCCCAGCTGAAGATATAATCTGAAGTGCGGTTTTTTGATAAATCAGCAAATTTCACCGCACCAATCGCGACTTTACGCGCCACGTCAGCATTTTCGTCGTCGCTGTGCTCAGTG
>JAYRUI010000516.1:0-2380 GCA_041919175.1 Rheinheimera sp.
CATACCTGTGAGCTTGGACGCCATCAGTACCGGATGCACTGGCGGTACTTCCAGCTTAAAACCGGCTTCGTTGCCTGCTGGCCAGACAAACTGATCAGAATAAATAGATTGAGGTGCTCCGGCATGGCCGGAAACCGGCTCATGAAACAAAGCGCCGGAAATGACACTGGGGTGCAGATAAGTATGTTTGCCTAAACGGCCGGAAGGGTCAGCAATACCCGAGCGCAATAACAAAGCCGGTGAATTAATAGCACCACCGGCCAGCACATAATGCCTGGCTTTAAACTTTAATTTCACTCTGGCTGTTGGCTGATAATGCTGGTCAACGGCTACAGCATCAAGCTGCTGAATTTTATCGCCTTTAAACTGAAACTGCCGCGCTGACACTTTGCTGATTAATAAAGCACCGCCCGCAAGTGCTGCCGGAATAGTAGTGACCAGCATCGACTGCTTGGCATTCAGCGGGCAACCCATGCCGCAATAACCTAAATTGGCACAACCATGCACATTGCGTTCAATCACAGTGTATTGCCAGCCGAGGTTTTCGCAGCCGCGTTTTAGCGCCGCATTATTAGGGTTTGGCGGTACCTGCCATGGTGAAATATCTAAGCGCCCTGCCGCTTTGGCAAAATAAGGGTCAAGGCTTTGTTCACCGCTAAAATCCAGACCAAATTCACTGTGCCAATAATCCAGCGTCGCTTTGGGGGTGCGGATAGAAGTGGTCCAATTGACCGTGGTAGAGCCGCCTACAGTGCGGCCCTGCAAAATGGCAATGGCCTGATCTTTGGTTTTGCGGCCAGCACCATCCTGATACAAATGTGGATAAGCCCAGCGCTCTTGCTGGCGAAAATCGCTGCTGCTCCACAGCGCGCCATGTTCTAACATAATCACCGACAATCCGGCCTGGGTCAGAATTTCCGCTGCCATACCGCCACCGGCGCCGGTGCCAATAATCACCACATCCGCTTCAAACTGCTGATCTTCCGTGAGCGTTGACGCATCAATATGCCGCCAGCCGTTGGCCAGGCCTTGTTTAATTGGATCATTCATAAGCACGAAACTCCGGTGCCTGATAGGCCAGTGGCTGCCAATGTTGCGGCTGGCCATAATAAGCCGCCAGCAACAGCTCACGCAGGCCGTTATAAGCCTGTTGCAATAACGTCAGGTAGCTATCGCGCCAACTGCTCAGCAGTTGCAAACGGCTGGCAACAGACAGCTCCGCCAGCGCCATACTGTGCCCTGTTAACGCCAACCGGGTGAGCTGCTGTGATAACAACGCAAATAACTGATGTAATTCAGCTTGTTGGCGTTTAGGTAAAAAAGGTAAAAAGTCCAGCACCGCTTTGCGGGTATTCAGCAAGGCTTGTTGTTGTGCACTGGGATCTGTAGGTAATGCGCCGAGCAAAATGGCGGGTAACAAGGCATCTAACACCAAAGTGGCATCTTGCTGCTGTGTTGCGGGCTCTGTGTCCAGCAGCGGATACACAGTGACACCTGCGGCTAATGCTACCCCTGCGGCCAGACCAAGCATGATAAACTGTCGTCGTTGCATCTTCGAAAGGCCCCCGCCTTCTGTGTTGTTGTTATTTTTATTCAGTGCAACAGTCTGTGATTAGACCAGTGTTGAAAAATCATTGTTGATGAGGAACCACTAAATTGCAAGCATGGCAAAAATCAGAGCAAACTGCTGATTTACCTGAATTTAAACCAGCCTGGTGGCTGAAAAACTGCCATTTGCAGACCATTCTGGCCAAATACCTGGCACCACGCCAACCGCTGCCCTACAGCCCTGAATTATTCAATTTACCCGATGGTGACGAACTGATGCTGAGCTGGGGCGAAACAAGCCCGCAGCACAGTAAAGCGCTGGTGGTGGTTTTGCATGGCCTGGAAGGCAATATTCACAGCCATTATGTGCGCGGTATGCTCAGCAGCTTGCAACAACAGGGCTTTGCGGTGGTGCTGATGCATTTTCGCGGTTGTCATGGTGAGGCCAATAAATTGCCAAGGGCTTATCATTCCGGTGATACCGCAGATTTTGCTTTTGTGTTGCAACAACTGGGTGAGCGTTACCCAGGCCTGCCACTGGTGGCTGTTGGGTTTTCACTGGGTGGCAATGTGCTGATGAAATATCTGGGAGAAACCGCTGAACAGTGCCTGTTAAAAGCAGCTGCTGCCGTGTCAGCGCCTTTGCAACTCTCAGCCAGTGCCGACCGGATCAATCAGGGGTTTAGCAAATTTTATCAGCGCTATTTACTCAAACGCCTGAAAGGCACGATGCAACGTAAACTGAAACGTCACCACAACTTCCCTCTGCCGGTGAATGATGCGGATATTCAACGCCTTGGCACTATCCGCGACTTTGATCAGCAACTGACTG
>JAYRUI010000517.1:0-2370 GCA_041919175.1 Rheinheimera sp.
GGCGCCTGAGAAGAATTTAAGCCCTGCCATTGGCGACCCGCTGCGTGGTCCTTATTTACGCGCTTTTGCGTTTTATGGCAGCAGTTTTGAACCCGCGATGATTGATAAATCACAAAAACGTGACAGCACCTCACCAGGTATGAGCCCTTATGGCACAGTTGCAGCCGTGGAAGCGCTGGTGCGGGCACAACTCAGTAAAGGCCCCTGGTGGCTGGGTGAGCGTTTTACCGCCGCTGATGTGCTATGGGCTGCTTCGTTAAGCTGGATCACCCAGTTTGGTTTATTGGAAAAAACACCTGAAATAGCCGCTTACATTGAACGTTTTAATCAGCGTCCAGCGGTGATAGCGGCGCGGGCAAAAGATGCGGCTCTGTTGGCTACAATGAGCCCAGCTTCGTAAGGCCGCTGCGCGACGTGCCTGCATTTTTAATGATTTTACGTATATGATAAGCCCTGTTTTTATTTCAGGGCTTTGTTTTTTATGCGGATCCTGCACAGCTCCGACTGGCATCTTGGCCAGTTTTTTATTGGCAAAAGCCGACTGGCCGAACATCAGGCGTTTTTTCGCTGGTTAAAACAACAAATTGTGCAGCTGGACGTGGATGTATTGCTGGTCGCCGGTGATATTTTTGACAGCGCCACGCCACCCAGTTATGCCCGCGAGCTCTACCATCAGCTGATTGTCGATTTACAGCCAACGGGCGTCCAGCTGGTGCTGTTGGGCGGTAATCACGATTCAGTGGCCGTGTTACAGGAAAGTGCCACTTTACTCAAATGCCTGCATACCTTTGTGGTACCCGGTTATCAGACCGATATGCAGCAACATCTGATTCCGCTGAAACATAAAAACGGTGACATTGGTGCTGTGCTGGCGGCGGTGCCTTTTTTAAGACCACGTGATTTATCACAACGACAGGATGGCAAAAGCCAGGCCGGCCAGAGCGCGGCGGATAAAAGCAGTCAGCTGCAACAACAAATTGGCAATTTTTATCAGGAGCTGTATCAGGCGGCGGCTGAACTTGCCAAAGCGCTTGGCAACCAAGAGCTGCCGCTACTTGCCACCGGCCATCTGACTACTGTGGGCGCCAGCAGCACAGAGTCGGTGCGCGAAATCTACATTGGTACGCTGGAGGCTTTGCCTGCCAGTGCTTTGCCGCCTTTTGCTTATATTGCTTTAGGTCATATTCATCAGGCACAAAAAGTAGCGGGTTCAGAATTTATCCGTTATTGCGGCTCCCCTATTCCACTAAGTTTTGATGAAGCCAGCCAGCAAAAACAGCTGCTGCTGGTGGAATTTCAGCAAGATAAAACGCAGCCTGTTGTGAGCAGCATCGCAGTGCCTTGTTTTCAGCCGCTGCTGAGTCTGAAATCGGACTTCGCTTCGTTAACCGGCAAACTTAGCCAGGCTTTGGCGTTATTAACGCCTGGGCAAAAATTATGGCTGGAGCTGGTGCTGACAGGGGAAGATGCATTGTTGTCAGACATTCAGCTGCAATTACAACAACAGTTGGCCGATTTGCCGGTGGAGCTGCTGAAACTGCGCCGGGAAAAACGCAGCAGCAACAACCTGGTGTTAGAGGCCGAACCTTCGTTGCTGGAGCTAACGCCCGCCGATGTGTTTAGTGCCCGCCTGAGCGCTGAAACGCTGAGCGACGAACTGACAGCACGGTTAACCCAGCTGCATCAGCTTGCGCTGCAGCAATTACAACAGCCGGCAGAAACCGCCATCAACAGCACAGAGGCGTCTTAATGAAAATTCTGTCGCTCAGGCTACTGAACCTCAATTCACTGCGTGGTGAATGGAAAATTGATTTTCGTGACCCGGCTTTTGCCAGCTCAAATTTATTTGCCATTACCGGACCAACCGGCGCAGGTAAAAGCACTTTGCTGGACGCCATTTGCCTGGCGCTGTATCACCAGACGCCCAGGCTGAAGTCGCTCAGCCCAAACAGCAATGAACTGATGAGCCGCCACAGTGCTGAATGTCTGGCTGAAGTGGAATTTTCGGTGCGGGATCAGAGTTACCGCGCCTTCTGGAGCCAGCGCCGCTCCCGTGGTGCTGTGGATGGCAATTTACAGGCAGCGAAAGTTGAGCTGGCCACGCTGCACGGCCAGATTTTAACCGACAAAAGTTCGGAAAAACTGAAACTGACAGAACAACTGACCGGGCTGGATTTTGACCGTTTTACCCGTTCTATGTTGTTGTCTCAAGGCAACTTTGCCGCTTTTTTAAATGCCAGCGCTAACGAAAGGGCTGAACTGCTGGAAGAACTGACTGGCACCGAAATTTATGGCCAGTTGTCGATGCAGGTGTTTCAGAGTTGTCGTGAGCTGGAAACGGAACAAAAGTTAACTCAGGCCCAATTGCAG
>JAYRUI010000518.1:0-2365 GCA_041919175.1 Rheinheimera sp.
CTGATTAAACCAATAAGCATGATCGCTGAAAGTTGCCGCTTCTTTGGCGCGCTCATACTGATAAAGCCATAAGTCGTATGAGGTTTTTGTCTCAAGATCCAGTTTGTTATAGTCAAAGTTAGCCTTGAGCTCAGCTACTGTAGCTGCAAACCATTCAAGCTCTTGTTGTTCGGCCGCAGCGCTCATATCGTCAATCTGGTCGTATTTATCTTTGCGCCCCTGCGCTGTGAGCTGCAGCGGGCTTTTTTGCAACCGCTCTTCGTATTTTTGTTCAAACCACTGGTTTAACCTGGCCGATTCCGATTGCTCGGCAACAGCGGCAACTGCAACAGGCGCAGCTGCTGTGTTGTTGTTGCTGGTTGTTTCACTGGCAGGCTGACAGCCCACCAAAGCGGCGGCGATACTGATGGCCACTGCGGAGGTTTTAAACACTGAATAGCGCATTGCAGATCCTTTTTTGCTGTAGTTATGGATAAGCCTGACCTGTTCAGACTCTGTGCAAAGTCCATAGTGCAAGCAGCAAAGCGCGGCGGCAAGGGGTCTGCCCGTCAGTCGTGGCAGTTGCTTGTGGATTGGTAGCATTTTTTGTTGAAGCCACTGTAAAAATACAAATACCACAGTGCCGTGAGTGCAAGGCTTCGCTTCGCGGCCGGACTCAGTTAAAATGCGCGGCCAATTTTTTGCCCATTTGTTTGCCCGATTTTTTGCCCGAGCTTTTAGCCGTTTTTTACCAACAGTGAGCCACATCCATGTCTTTTAACGCTTTATATACTGATTTATCAGGTTATTACGACTTGATGTGCGCCGACATCGACTATCAGACACAAAGCACAGGCGCCATGCGGCTACAGCAGTTTTTTGGCGGGCAAGGCAAAACCCATCTGGATTTAGCTTGTGGCACAGGGCCGCATATTCAGCATTTCCTGCAGGCGGGTTATCAATGCACCGGCCTTGATTTAAACCAGCCGATGCTGGATTTAGCCAAACAACGTTGCCCGCAAGCGCAGTTTTTGCAGCAAAATATGTGTGATTTTAAAATAAGCGAACCTGTTGATTTTATTAGCTGTTTTTTATATTCATTACATTACAGTGGCGATACACGGGGCTTAAAAAGCGCTCTTGCTGCGGTACTGGCGGCGTTAAAACCAGGTGGCGTGTTTTGTTTTAATGCAGTGGATAAAAACAAAATTGATAACAGCGCCTGGGTGCGCCACGGCGCGCAACTGCAAGACAGCGATTTTGTGTTTGAATCGGGTTGGTTTTATTCAGGCAGCGGTGACAAACAACAACTCAGACTAAAAATTCAGAAAACCACAGCCGGAGTGACAGAGCTATGGCAAGACGAGCACCCTATGGTGGCCGTTGGTTTTACTGAGCTTAAAGCGCTGTTAGAGCCGGCATTTGAGGTGATCATGCTGGAACATGATTATGAAAAAATAGTGCCATGGGATGAACAATCGGGGAACGCTATTGTTGTTTGTGTTAAACGTTAATTGAGGGCGTTAACGTCAGGCATTCACAGAGCGGCTGTGCTTAAGCCTTTCAGCTGTTGTCTTTGGTGAAATCCAAATCAGCTTAACTGGCGGGCACTGAAGCAATACACAACAAGGCCACTGCAAAAAATACCAGCCAGGACAGATGTTTACCTTGAGTGTAATAAGCGGAAAATACACCACTTAAGATAAATACCAGGCTGATGCTATATAAAATTTCAGCTGCGGTTACAGGCCACAACAATAATAAAGCGGCAAAACCCAACCAGGCAAAAGACGTGATATGCCAGGCAAAACGCAAAGTGCCTTTGGTAAAGCTGTCGCCGCCAAGCAACCTGGGCAGGTTATCGCGCCGGCATAAAGGCCGCACAATATAATGCTCTCCCAATACCGAATGCACCAAAGCGCATAACACCAGCAAACAAGCCGCAGCAGTTAGCATCATCACTTTCCTTGTTTTATCAGCCATGAAGCCGGGTGCAACAACACAACCGGTTTTTTGTGGCCGTTTGGCCTTGTTACCGGCAACAACAGGCAGCATAAAGGTCAGCTGCTGATAAAACCGGTATTTTGTTTTTTATCATGTAGTTAAAGCTTAAATTGTGGTTTACCCCGCCCCCGGTACAGACTTACAGGCACCAACGCGGTTCGACCTTTTATTTGCTCCAGCACAAAATAGTCTTCAGTACAGCGATAAGAAAAGGCGTTGTTCTGCCGCAATTGTAACAGCTGCTTCTTGCCGTCATTTATCTGGCTAAAAAGCTGGCCTTGCTGATAACTGATCATTCTTGTTTCACTGCCTGACAGCACATATTTACCGGTATATCTTGCGGCAATTTCTGCAGTTACCGGCCCAGCCACGACTTTGGGTG
>JAYRUI010000519.1:0-2365 GCA_041919175.1 Rheinheimera sp.
TGCCGCCAGATGTTATACACAGGTTACATGCACAAAGGCCCTGCGGCTGTGCGCTATCCGCGTGGTTATGCCAATGGCACTGAAGCACAAAACGACATGACCTTGTTGCCCATAGGCAAGAGCCGCATTGTACGTCAGGGTAAAGCTACCGCTATTCTGGTGTTTGGTCCGTTGTTGCATCAGGCCATGACCGCTGCCGAAGCGCTGGATGCTACCCTGGTCGATATGCGTTTTGTTAAACCGCTGGATTTGGCTTTATTGCAACAGCTTGCCGCGTCGCATCAAGCGCTGGTGACAGTGGAGGATAATGCGATTGCCGGTGGTGCTGGCTCTGCCGTTAACGAAGCTGTGGCTGCACTGCAGCTCAACTATCGTTTATTAAATTTAGGCTTACCGGATCAGTTTATCCGCCATGGCTCGCAGGAAGAGTTGTACAGCGAACTTGGTTTGGATAGCGCGGGTTTACTCGGCAGTATCCGCAGCTTTGTTGCCGGCTAGATAGCCACTGGCTGCAAGAACATAAAAAAAGCTGCCTGGTGCAGCTTTTTTATTTTCTAAACAGGCTGGGAGTGCAAGCTAGATAGCCAAACTTTAAACCATAAGGCTGTCCTGCTCTGTGATTCAACACAGCTGTGTTGGCATTCCTGTTTGGCACTGCTGTTTAGCGCCGTCGTTTTGGCGCTATTGTTCCGCTCTTCTGCCTGGCACTGCTACTCAGCGCTATTGGCTTTCCCCACTTTACATAAAGTTAAGTCAAACCAGGCCACACCACCAGCCAGGAATTTTTCTACCTGCGCTTCAATATGGTTGCTGTCTTCAAATTCAAAAGCATCGACCTGTTGATCAAACAAAATGGTGGCAACACCATTTCGACCCGAATGCTTCACATGAAAGAGAGCCTGCTCTGCCAGTTGCAATGACACTTCCCAGCCTATCAGCTGTCCACCCAATAAATCCAAAGGATACAGGGCATAACCAATAGAACAGTTCAGCCGCACAGCCCTGCCATCCGGCAATAAAAATGACTCCAGTGCGACCAGTTCATTGAGTCGCAGTGCAAACTCTTTGACTAAGTCCTGCGGCACATCTCTGAGCACCAGCATAAATTCTTCACCGGCGTAACGCACCACATAGTCCGAGCCCCTGGTTTCCCGAATAAGCAGACCACTGATTTGCTGTAATACGCTGTCACCGGCACTGTTGCCATATTTGTCATTGATTTGTTTAAAGTTATCTAAATCCAGATGAATAAGCGCAATACACTTGTTCTGCGCCAGCATCGACTCACGGTTGCGCTGATAATGCTCGATATCTTTGGGTAATTGTTCAAACATAAAACGCCGGTTGCGAAGGCCGGTTAACGGATCTTTATGTGTCAGCTGCGATAATTGCTCATTCAGTTCATTCAGTCTGAAGTTGCTGTTCTCCAGCTCCTGAGTGCGCTGTTTCACCAGCTTGGTTAACGAAGCTTCTCTGAGCATATTATTGCGCCTGCCAAGCCAGAACAGGCCATACAGAATAATCAGCGCTAATAGCAACCAGAGGCCACGATAAATAATGGTTTCATCAAAGCGTTTTGGGATCACCAGCTCAAGTTCGGTATTCTGGGCCAGCTCCCAACTTTGTGTGCTCTGCCTGCTTTGCAACTGGAACTGATAAATGCCGGGTGGTAAGTTGGTATAAATAGCTTCACGTCGGCTGCCAACATAATGCCAGCCGGCGTCAAACCCTTTCAGCTGATATCTGAACTCCAGTGCGGCGGGGGTCAGAAAGTCCACCGAAGTGTAACGTAACGTTAAGTTACGCTCGTCAGTGGCCATCACCTGGCGGTTTTGTGCCGGTTGCACGTCATATGTGCGCTGCTGAGAAATCACCTGCTGCATCACGGGCCTGCTGGTACTGCTCTGACCGCCTTTAAAATTAAGCGGCACCGACACCAGTCCTTTGAGTGTCGGGTAGTACAACTGCCGATCAAGCATTGCAACTTTGCTGTGGCCGGTGCCGTTACAACAGCGGCCGGGCGCGGTGCCAAGCTGGCGATCAAAAGGTGTCAGCACTTGCTCAAACAACGACTTGCTTTGATCGTTACGTACCAAATCGGCCGGATGAAAACGGAAAATACCTTTAAGTGTGCTGGCCCAGATATAACCGGATTGTTCGTCGTCATAGAGGCTGACAATAGGCTCGAATGGTAGACCATTGGACGTATCAAATTGCAGCCATTTACCGTCAAACTGGCGGATAAACAAACCATCATCAATAGTCGATACCAGCAGAGTGCCATCTTTGACCCACAATAAACTGCTGACATAGGCGTTATACAGCGGGCTGCCAAGACCAATTCTCAGCAGTTTATTCTGCTGAT
>JAYRUI010000520.1:0-2353 GCA_041919175.1 Rheinheimera sp.
CGTATTATTGCCAAACGCCAGCCGGCAGCCAGTGATCGACGCCTGATTATGGCCATTATTAAAGCCATTTCCGACTTAGAACGTATTGGTGACGAAGCAGAGCGTATTGCCAAAGTGGCGCTGGAGTCATTTTCCAGTGCGCAGCAGGATTTACTGGTGAATCTGGAAAATATGGGCCGCCATGTTGCCCAGATGCTGCACGACGTGCTGGATGCTTTTGCCAGGATGGACGTGGAAGCGGCGCTCGCTGTGTACAAAGAAGATAAAAAAGTCGACCGCGAATATGAAGCCATCACCCGTCAGTTGATGACTTATATGATGGAAGATCCGCGTTCTATTCCAAAAATTATGAATGTGCTGTGGTCAGCCCGTTCGCTGGAACGGATTGGCGATCGTTGTAAAAACGTGGCTGAGTACGTGATTTCATTTGTGAAAGGCAAAGATGTACGGCATAGCGATGAAGACAGCCTGGAGCAAAACGCCCGTAGTTAAGTCACAGGGACTCCATAGCCTTGTTGCTTAATCAGAAAAATACACGGCAAATCAGCCAGTCCTGACTACTATTCAGGCTGGCTTTCGCATTTTCGCAGCAGAATTCGTTTTTATTCAGAACCTGATGCAGTACAATGCGCGCCGACTTTCGTCCATTCAAAAACCAAGAGGCAAACTTATGCCAAGTGCATTTTTAGCTGTTTTTGCTAAATCACCGATCAAGCCGATCGAAGAGCATATTCGCAAAGTATTATTAGCAAGCGAGCAATTATTACCATTTTTTGCCGCTGTATATAACAAAGACTGGGATAAAGCAGCGGAAGTCAGGAAGACGATAGTGGCGCTGGAGAAAGACGCCGACAAATTAAAACGCGATATCCGTATTCATTTGCCACGTGGTTTGTTTTTACCTGTTGATCGCACCGATATTCTGGAACTGGTGTCACAACAAGACAAAATTGCCAACAAAGCCAAAGATATCACCGGCCGAGTGTTAGGCCGTGAGTTAGAAATTCCTGCGCCTATTCAGGCTGAGTTTCACGCTTATCTGCAACGTTGTATCGATGCTGTTGCTTTGGCCTGTGAAGCCATCAACGAATTAGATGAACTGCTGGAAACCGGTTTCCGTGGTCGTGAAGTAGATTTAGTGATCAAAATGGTCGAAAAAATTGACGAGATTGAACACGACACCGACCAGATGCAGATCAGTCTGCGCAAATTCGTTCGCAAAGCAGAAACTGAGTTAAACCCGGTTGATGTGATGTTCCTGTACCGCACTCTGGAATGGGTTGGCGACTTAGCCGATACAGCACTGCGTGTTGGTTCACGTCTTGAAATCATGTTAGCTCGTTAATTCTCAGGGTAGTTAAATCATGGAATTATTGTCTCAATACGGCTTTTATTTGCTGATTGCAGCCGCTTTATTCGGCTTTTTTATGGCTTATGGTGTAGGTGCAAATGACGTTGCCAACGCCATGGGTACTTCAGTTGGCTCTAAAGCCTTAACATTAAAACAAGCGTTAATTGTTGCTGCTGTGTTTGAAGCGGCTGGAGCCTGGTTAGCTGGTGGTGAAGTGACCTCCACTATCCGCAGTGGCATTGTGGATGCGGTGGCTTTTGCCCCTGTGCCTGAACTCCTGGTGTACGGCATGATAGCCTCTTTGCTGGCAGCAGGTACCTGGTTGTTAGTTGCTTCTTATTTTGGTTGGCCTGTTTCTACCACGCACTCTATTGTTGGCGCCATTATTGGTTTTGCTTCAGTGGGTGTTGGCATGGAATACGTGCACTGGGGTGAAGTAGGCGGTATCGTTGGCAGCTGGGTGGTGACGCCTGTGTTGTCCGGTATTCTGGCGTTTTTAATTTTTATGAGCGCGCAGAAGCTGATTTTTGATACTGAAAACCCACTGGCTGCTGCCAAAAAGTATGTGCCTTTTTACATGTTTTTTGCCGCCTTTATTATGGCTTATGTGACAGTTTCAAAAGGCCTGAAACACGTTGGTCTTAAATTCAGCACTGCTGAAGGTTTTTGGTTGTGTGTTGCCATTGCGCTGACTGTTGCCGTGATTGGTAAAATTGCCATTAGCCGGCTGAAGATTGATCCGGATGCTGACAAAGAAATGCACTTTACCAATGTGGAAAAGATCTTCGGTATTCTGATGATTTTCACCGCTTGTTGTATGGCTTTTGCGCATGGCTCGAACGACGTTGCCAATGCCATTGGTCCTCTGGCCGCTGTGGTGGGTATCATCCAGTCGGGTGGTCAAATTCTGGATAAAGTAGCGCTGGACTGGTGGATTTTACCTTTAGGCGCTGTGGGTATTGTGATTGGTTTGGCAACTTTGGGTGCCAAAGTGATTCAAAC
>JAYRUI010000521.1:0-2328 GCA_041919175.1 Rheinheimera sp.
CAAAAATAATGCGTAATGGAGTCACTGTTATTCCTGTGATGGCTTAACGAGCCGCGTTGCGGGCTTCTTTTTCCAGCTTTTTCTTGATACGGTCGCGTTTTAACGGCGACAGATAATCAATAAAAAGTTTGCCGAGCAGGTGGTCCAGCTCATGTTGCAGGCAAATTGCCAACAAACCATCAGCTTTTAATTCAAACCATTCACCTTCCAGGTTCTGCGCTTTTACTGTGACTTCAGCGGCACGTTCCACATTGGCGTAGCTTTGTGGTACCGACAAACAACCTTCTTCGTAGGTAGTGTCACCACTTTTAGCGATAATTTCCGGATTGATAAAAATTTGCGGCTGATCGCGGTTTTCTGAGACATCAATCACCACAACCCGCTGATGTATATTGACTTGTGTCGCGGCTAAGCCTATACCATTTTCATCGTACATGGTGTCGAGCATATCAGCGACTAACTGACGAACCTGAGGGGTAATTTCGGCAACTGGTTTGGCAATAGTACGCAAACGATCGTCGGGATAATGTAATACGGTTAAGACTGTCATGGCACCTACAAAAATATGCTTTGTTTAAGTATCTGTGATATGGTCTAATTTTAGCCATTAATCAGCTGTATTAACAGCTTAGTCTGCAATAATTACCACAAGTTCGGGCTCAAGGAAGCTGGCATGCTCAAAACAATAACAACCTCACTCGCCGCTTTGCTGCTTTGTTATACAAGTTTATCAACAGCAGAAGAATTAGTGCTCAAGGCTGACGCACCAAAAAATTATACTGTGAAAGAAGGCGACACCCTCTGGGATATTTCCGGTATGTATTTGTCACAACCCTGGTTGTGGCCACAATTGTGGAAACTGAACCCGCAAGTTGATAATCCAAATTTGATTTATCCCGGTGATGTATTGAGTTTAACTTTCGATGCTGACGGCAAACCCGTGCTCGAAGTGAACGAAGACGCCAATATTGTGAAATTATCACCGGACACCAGCGCCCCGGTTTCCGATGCTGAAGTCAGCGCTACTGAAGAAGTAACAGAAGAAGCTGCAACTGACACAACGGAAATGAGCCGGCCTGAAGGTTATAAAAAACTGTCGCCGCAACAACGTAAAACACTGAAGTCTACCAAAGCTGTGACTACGTTGCCGCTGAAGATGATTCGTCCTTTCCTGACCTACGAACAGGCGCTTAGTGAAAGTGAAATCAAAAAATTACCTTATGTATTAGGTGCCAACGACCAGATCAAAAACTCAATTAAAGAACATATCCTGTACGTTCGGGGTGAGCTGGAGTTGGGTGCAAGTTATGGTGTCTACCGTCAGGGTAAAGCTTATATCGATCCTGAGTCCGAAGACTTGCTGGGTTATGAAACTATTCTGGTGGCAACAGCCAAAGTTTTCCGCCCTGGCAGTAAAGAAAACAATGAACCTTCTTCTCTTCAGGTTGTTGATGTAAAACAGGAAATTCGCCAAGGTGACAAACTGTTACCTGCGTCTGAAGGTCAGTCATTGCCGGCATTTTTTGTGATGAAAAAACCGGAAAAATCGATTGAAGGTGTAATTATTGACACCACTTCTGATCTGCGTGAATTTTCTAAATGGGACATTGTGGTATTGAACAAAGGCCTGATTGATGATGTTGCCGCCGGTCATATGTTCGGCATTTACCGCAACTCACCTTCAGTGGTCGACACTAAACGTGGCCCGGTTTATCTGACAGATGCCAGCAAATATGAAAAGCTGACCGGCGGTATTAAAGGTGACGTATTACAGATGCCAAGGGAAAAAATTGGTGATCTGATGGTGTTTAAAGTGTCTGAGCGTGTCAGTTTTGCCATAGTGACAGGCACCCGCCAACCAATTCGGGTTGGAGACTTAATCGGCGATATTTAACAGGCCAATACAGCCAATGGGGGGATCATGGATGATCTGCGCCAATGGCTGGCTCTGGCGTCGGTACCAGGCATGGATTTGCTGCGGTACCAACGTCTGATCCAGTCGATACCTTTTTCCGAATTCTTCAGCGCCAGTCCGGCGCAACTGCAAAGCTACGGTCTCACCGAATTACAAAGCCAGATGCTGCTCGCCCCAGAGCATCAACGCATCGACAACGCTTTGCACTGGCTGGAGCAACAGCCAAACCGCCATTTTATATCCTGTCTCGATCCGCGCTATCCCAGCTTATTAAAACAAATTAAGCAGCCACCTTTAGCGCTTTTTGTCGAAGGCAACCCTGAAGCCTTAGTAAAACCCAATCTGGCGATGGTCGGCAGCCGGGAACCAACGCCCACAGGCCGGCAGGTTGCTTTTGATTTTGCTGCAGGGCT
>JAYRUI010000522.1:0-2324 GCA_041919175.1 Rheinheimera sp.
CGACCGCACGCTGCTTTTATCTTGGGGCAATGGTTTACTTGGGCTGGTTTTGGGTGGGGTCTACCCGTTATTGCTTTCGACCGCTATGGATTTGGATGCCCGCAACGGCCCGGTATTGTCGGGTTTATCAAATATCGGCGGTTCGCTTGGTTGTCAGCTGGCTGGTCTTGGCACTGGTCTTTGGGCCAATGTGGCTGGTATTGGCACTGCATTCTGGATGTTACCGCTGGTGGCTACGTGGTTATTTGCGTCGGTGTGGCTGTTTAGCCGCCGTGCCCGTGTTTTACAGGCGGCCGGTGGTATTTAGCCATCCGGCAGTATAGTTGTTGCTACTTTGTAGCGAAAAACAACAATCTGTGAGGAATTTCGGCAAATTTGCCAGAGCCACTCTTGATTCCTTGGAAAAATCGGTGCATAACAGGCTGCCCTGACAAACCTGAGATTTTCAGTTGATGAAAACATCTGTGGATTGGGCTTTACTGCAACAACAAGCCCGCGCTGCCTCTGAGCAAGCATACGCCCCTTACAGCCACTTTCCGGTGGGTGTCGCCATACTGGCACAAAGCGGCAAAATTTATACCGGTTGTAATGTTGAAAACGCCTCGTATGGCGGTACTACTTGTGCTGAACGCAATGCCATTGCCGCCGCTGTAGTGGCGGGTGAACGTCAGTTTCAGGCTTTGGTAGTATTTACACCGCAGGAAAAACTGACGCCACCTTGTGGTATTTGCCGTCAGGTGATCGCCGAATTTTTCACCCCACAAAGCCCTGTTGCCAGCTGCAACCATTTAGGCCAAATCCAGCAGTGGACTTTAGGCGAATTATTACCCAGCGCTTTTACGCCATTGTATTTAGCCGAAAGCACCAAAGTTGACACCAGCGCCAAATCTTAAGGGAGTCCAACGTGTATTTACCGCAGGAAATTATCAAATTAAAACGTAATGGTGGCCAGTTACCTCAGGCGGCCATAGAGCAGTTTGTTAAAGGCATTACTGACAGCAGCTTTAGCGAAGGCCAGACAGCTGCCCTGGCGATGGCGATTTATTTAAATGGCATGGTCACCGAAGAAACAGTGGCCTTAACCCGTGCCATGCGCGACTCGGGTTCAGTATTAAACTGGACGGGTAAACTGAACGGCCCTGTGGTGGATAAACACTCCACCGGCGGTGTTGGCGACAAAGTGAGTTTAATGCTGGCACCGATGATTGCCGCTTGTGGTGCTTATGTGCCGATGATAGCCGGCCGTGGTTTAGGCCATACCGGCGGCACAGTGGATAAACTGGAAACCATCCCGGGTTATAGCTGCACTCAGCCACTGGCGAAAATTCAGGCCGAAGTGGCGCGTTTAGGCTGTGTCATTGTTGGCCAAAGTGCGGAATTAGCGCCGGCTGATCGCCGTTTGTATCTCATTCGTGATGTCACCGCCACTGTGGAGTCTATTCCGCTCATCACAGCTTCTATTTTGTCGAAAAAGCTGGCGGCAGGTTTGGATGTGCTGACGATGGACGTCAAAATTGGCTCAGGTGCCATTATGAAAAATGTGGCGGATGCTTCAGCACTTGCCACCAGCATCGTCAACACCGCCAAAGGTGCTGGTGTTAAAACGCAGGCCTTGCTTACAGATATGAACGAATGCCTGGGCGCTACTGCAGGCAACGTGCTGGAGGTGCTGGAAACACTGGATTATTTAACCGGCAAATACCGCGAGCCAAGGCTGCATCAGGTAACGCTTGAACTGGGTGCCAGCATGTTACAACTGGCCGGTTTACAGCCAGATAAAGCCAGCGCCATTAAAGCGCTGGAACACAGTTTAACTTCAGGCAAGGCCGCAGAAATTTTTGCCCAAATGGTGGCGGCCATGGGGGGCCCGGCCGACTTGATGGAAAAACCACACCAATATCTAGCTGCTGCGCCAGTGGTGCAGGATATTCTGGCGCCACAAGACGGTTTCCTGGCCAGCAGCGACACTGTGGCTGTAGGCATGGCGGTGGTGCGTTTAGGTGGTGGCCGTGCCCATCCGTCGCAGGTGATAGATCCGGCCGTTGGGTTTAGTGATGTGCTGGCCCGGGGCAAAAAAGTCACCAAAGGTGATTTACTGGCACGGGTACATGCAGCTTCAAAAGAAGCTGCCGAGAAAGCCAGCAGTGAATATCTGGCTGCTTTAACTTTTAGTGAAAGCGCTCCAACGCTGCACCCTATAGTGCATAAGGTTATTGATTAAGCTGGCACTTTTTCCAGAACGCTGATAAAACAGGCAAAGGATTGCCTGTTTTTGCAAGATGGAGTTTTTGATGTCCCGCCTTGAACTTAAAATTCCCCCGTTA
>JAYRUI010000523.1:0-2311 GCA_041919175.1 Rheinheimera sp.
GAAGGGTGATTCAGGAGCAACTGAAAAAACCTTTAGCCAATGAAATTTTATTTGGCCGTTTGATGCAGGGTGGTGATGTGCGGGTTGATTTAGCCGGTGATGAACTGGTGTTTGATTACAGTGATGCCGCAATACCTGCATAACAGGTGAAAGTAGAAGTAAAAACAAAACCCGGCATGACCGGGTTTTGTTTTATCAGGTGTTTACCTGATAGGTGACAACACTTGTGTTGTCAGTGGTCATCCACTTAGCGTTGACGGAATACGATGCGGCCTTTGGTCAGATCGTATGGCGTCAGTTCTACAGTGACTTTATCGCCGGTCAGAATACGGATATAGTTTTTCCGCATTTTACCCGAAATGTGCGCGATAACCACGTGACCATTTTCGAGTTCGACCCGGAACATTGTATTTGGCAAGGTATCCAAAATTGTGCCTTGCATTTCAATCACGTCTTCTTTCGCCATGCAGCGTACGAGCCCCTTTAGAAATAATTATTTAAACCGGAAAAAAACTGCGCAGATTGTGCCGAAATCACAAGGATAAGTAAAGCTACTCAAGCTTTTTTAATCAAAAGACAGCCATTTACCTTCGATTAATCGCTGTTGTGGCCTGAATTTCGCTTTGTAAGCCATCTTTGAACAGTCGGCGACAAAATATCCAAGATGTAAAAATGGCAGCTGTTGCTGTTTGCTTAGTGCCAAAGTTGCCAGAATAGCTAGAGTGCCAAGTGCCAACTGACACTCCGGCTGATAAAAACTGTAAACAGCGGAATAACCATCAGCCATAGGATCCAGCAAGATCACACCAACAAGCGCGTCCCCGATATATTGTTCTATCACGCCGGTCTCCAGCCAGCTGCAGCTAAATAGTGACTCGAGCTGCTCTTCACTGGGCGGATACATCACACCATCGGCATGTTTTTCATTGATATATCGTTGATAAAGTGGGTAATAATGCATGAAGGATTGAGGTTTTGCATATTGCCAGTGCCAACCCGTCCGGGTGGCTTTTTTCAACAATTTGCGCTGACTGCTGCTTAGTTGAAAGTCATTAACCACAATTCGGCTGGCCTGACAGGCCTGGCAATGCAAACAATAAGGGCGGTACAGCTGGTCACCGGTACGGCGAAAGTTATAGTCCATTAACTGGCGGTACAAATCAGCATCCAGGGGCTGATCCGGCAAGGTAAAAACCAGTCGCTCCAGTTGCTCTGGCAAATAGCTGCAGGGGTGCTCTGCTGTGATACCAAATTGCATTTGTGTTGGGCTCAAAGCAATATCTCCAGTTCTCTTGCGAGCCAGCAATTTTCCGGCACAGGATCATCTTTTAACTGGTTCAGTAAGCTGATATAGGCAGCCCGTGGTAAGGGGTGAACACCAAGTTGCAATAAAAACGGGTTTGGCATCTGACAATCTATCCAGCCGGCAGAATAAGTGTGGAGTTGCTGTTGCAACATCACCAGCGCCAGTTTGGCAGTATTGGCCTCACGGTTAAACATCGACTCACCGCAAAACAGGCTACCTATGCTCAGGCCATACAAACCGCCAACCAGTGTATTATCACGCCAGACTTCAATACTGTGAGCAATGCCGGCTTTGTGGAGCGCCAGATAAGCCTGCTGCATTTGCGGCACTATCCAGGTGCCTGCCTGGCTGTGACGTGGTGCCGCGCACTGGGCAACCACCTCAGCAAAAGCTTGATTGCAGCTAAAGCGATACTGCTGTTGTTTCAGATATTTACGAAGACTGCGATTCAGTTTGAGTTGCTGAGGTTCAAACACAGCGCGGGTAGACGGTGACCACCAGAGCAGCGGATCCTCTTCACCAAACCAGGGGAAGATAGCACTGCGATAGGCATGAATCAGCCTTGGGACTGTTAAATCGCCGCCTATGGCAAGTAAACCATCAGGCTCAGTGAGGGCTTTGTAAAGCGGGGGGAACCAGGTTGGATCCTCCCGCAATTCAGGTAAATAAATCGGCATAAATGCCTGATGACTATTTGCTGAAAGTTTTACTGAAGGTTATTTACTGAGTGCGTCGAGATAACGTTCAGCATCAAGTGCGGCCATACAGCCAGTGCCCGCAGAGGTAATAGCTTGACGGTAGATATGATCTGACACATCACCTGCTGCAAAAACACCTTCAATGCTGGTTTGGGTGGCGTTGCCTTCAATGCCACTTTTTACCACCAGATAACCGTTTTTCATTTCCAGCTGACCAGCAAAAATACTGGTATTCGGCTGGTGGCCAATAGCAATAAACACGCCCTGTAAGGCAAGTTGTTCTTCGGCCTGGCCATTGGTTGAGCTT
>JAYRUI010000524.1:0-2303 GCA_041919175.1 Rheinheimera sp.
TGTCATGGGTTATTTTGCGCATTAAAGTTGCGGCAAAATTTAAAAAACAGATGAATGAGTGATCAGTATAACGATGGGGGAGCGCGTGGCTGAGCGGCCAGTGCTCTGGCAAAAGGGGGAGCAATAACCACAAACACCGGCGCAGCATGTAAAACGCTGTTGATTTTCAGGCTGGTGTGAGGAGTGATGGCAAGGTCGTCAGGGCTGTCATTATGTTCAACACCGTTTGATGCAAGGTGTTGTGACAACGGCATAATGGCTTGTTGAGTGGTGATGCCACTTCCAATCACATCCACACGACTGGCAGTGACCGCTTTCACCGATGGCGAAAACAGCATGCTCAGATAGATGATTGTGATAAAAAGATGGAACCAACGCATAACCTGATGTCCCGAAAATGATTGGCGGTACAACACTGCCATGACCCGACTATAGCAGCGGCTAAATTAAAATAGCAATGATCAAATCGGCGTTATGGCTGAAATAAAGTCAAGCGTGCATTGCGGGAAAAGGCTGATCCAGGTCAAAAAAGTTGACAAAAACCCTGGAATTCACATCAGCGGAGCCGCAGCCCCGTTGATGTGAATGCCTGCTATCTGTGGTGATTTACAGAAACTTGATGGCTAATTTCAGCAAAAATACCACCATCAGCAAAGTGCACATCCCTAAAGCATACAACAGAAAAAACCATTGGCTAGCTGTGAGTTTTTTATTCAGCGTCTGATAAAAATTGCGACCAGTGGCGATTAATTTCTGCTCAAAAATGGTGGTTTTTAGCTGTAACATTTAATAACCCTCCTCAAAATCTTCCACTTTTCCGGCAAAAATACGATAGCCCCACAAGGTATAAGCCAGGATCAGCGGCACAAAAATCAGTACGCCGGGCAACATAAACCACAAGCTGTGTTCTGGTGCTACTGCCTGTTGGTAACTCAGTTGACGTGGCAATAAATAAGGGAACAAACTGACCAGCAGGCCGGCAAAAGCCAGTACAAACAAGCTGACGGCCAGCCAGAAAGGCCGGTCTTCGTGTTTGACCATCACTTGTTTTTCCAGATGATGGCTTTTGCGCACCCGACCAAGGTCGCGATATAACAACCTGGCGGCCGCAAGCGCCAGCAGGGGCAAAGGTAATAACAACAGAGTATGCCAGCCGCCAAACCAACGTTGCCAAATCAGTGGATCGGCCAGTACCGTATAAAGGCTAACCAGCGCCATCGCAAGCATCACAGCCCAGACCAATAACCGGCCACGCTTTGCCGCTTTATGCTGAATATCACCCCGGCTTTTCATTACCAGATAAGCACATCCAAGCAGGGCATAACCGGCCACCACCGACAACGCTGTTAACAGTGAAAAAGGCGTTAACAATTGCAGGCTGCTGCCTTGCACTGCATCTGACGGTACACCTTGTACCACAGCGCCCAGCATCAATCCCTGACAAAAAGCCGCCAGGGTTGAACCCATGGCAAAAGCCCGGCTCCACCACACTTTCGAGCTGTGAGACTTAAAGCGGTATTCAAAAGCCACACCGCGGAAGATTAAGCCAATCAGCATCAGCATAATGGGCAGATACAAGCTTGATAACAGCAATGCATAAGCGGATGGAAAGGCGCCAAATAAAATCACACCGCCAAACACCAGCCAGGTTTCGTTGCCATCCCAGACATGTGAAATTGACCGCATCAGGTGGTCGTGTTCAGCGTCTGAATTAAACCAGGGATACAAAATACCAATGCCCAAATCAAAACCATCCAGCAGCACATACATCAGAATGGCAAAACCCAATAACAGGAAATAAAACAAGCTGATATCCATTAATGTGCTCCTTTGTGCTGAGTGTCATCATCCAGGGTTTTGGTAAAGGCAACGGCGTAACCTGAAGCTTTCACCCCCACTTTTAACTGCTGCAAATCGGCCAGTTCCGGTGGGCCTTTTTTAATCAGTTTGCGGAAGAAATACAGATAAACCCCAAATAGCAGGCTGTAAGTCAGCACAAATAAACTCAGCGATAAGGCCACCCGCTCAGCCGGCAGCGGTGACACTACATCCATAGTGCGTACCAACCCCTGTACCAGCCAGGGCTGACGGCCCACTTCCACCACATACCAACCGGCCAGCACTGCAATGACGCCGCTGGGTGCCATGACACTGCAAAGCCTTAAAAACCAGCGGCTTGTGTACAAAGTGCCGCGCCATCTCAGCCACAAACCGGCCACTGCGATAAAAATCATCAGCACGCCAAGGCCAACCATCACGCGGAAGGAAAAAAACACCAGCGGCACATTGGGTCTGTCTGCTTT
>JAYRUI010000525.1:0-2265 GCA_041919175.1 Rheinheimera sp.
CAATCAGTGATTCGGCTTTTAAATTTTGTGAACCACAAAATATATGAAAACCTCTGAGCTTCACCGCATAAGCTGAAAAATTGGCTAGTAACTCAAACACTTGTTCTTCATCAATACCAAATGGCTTAGCACCACCGGCCATTTTCATGCCGGAGGATTTCAGCTCAAAAGATGGGTTGACGCGAAGCGCCACCTGCGGCGTTTTGCCGGCGGCTAAACCAAGGGCGTGAATACGCTTAAGCTCACCCACAGATTCCACATGCAAGGTAACGCCAAGTTCAATAGCAGAGCGCAGTTCAGCATCGCCTTTGCCCGGGCCTGCAAAGCTGATGTCGCGGGCAGGCATACCGGTTTGAACGGCCAATAACATCTCTTTTTGCGAGGCCACATCAAAACCGTCGACCAGCGGCCGCATAAAGTTCACCACAGGCCAATAAGGGTTGGCTTTTACCGCATAATGTAAATGAATACGCTTAGGCATAAACTGCCGGAATTTGGCCACCTGAGCGCTGATCACCTTGCGGTCATACGCATAAAACACATCTTTGCCAAGGCATTGACTGATTTGCGCCATGCTCATACCACCAAGCTGCAGCTCGTTGCCTGCCAAGGCGAATTGATCCATGTTTTCATGTTGAGGCACAGTTGGCGCGTTCACAGGTTTTGTCCTTCAGAAAAATAATGCTGGTATTCACCAGAAAGTAATTTACGGTCAATTTTGCCATTGGCGTTTTTCGGCAGACTGTCTTTTTGCAGCAAGACTTTGGGCACCATAAAAGATGGCAGCGCTTTTTTCAGCTGTAACAGCCAGGCGTTGGTATCTACAGCTTGCTGATGTTGCATTGCCACCAACACCACAATGGCCTGATCCAACTCCGGATGCGGAATGCCCAAAGCCGCAACGTCCACTATGGCCGGATCCAGCGCATATACAGCTTCTTCCACTTCGGTTGGACTGACCCTGTTGCCGAGGGTTTTAATCATTTCATCGCGCCGGCCAACAAAATACAAAAAGCCTTCTTCGTCGTATTTCACTGTATCACCGGACCACACCGCCATAGGCGCTAACAGAGCACCTTTGGGCATCACAGGGTCAAATTTAAACCGCTCAGCGGTTTTTTCCGGAGAATTCCAATAACCTAAACTTACCAGCGGCCCACGGTGCACCAGCTCACCCGGTTCATTCGGCCCACACAAAGAGCCATCTTCACGCACCACCACTATTTCAGCATTGGGAATGGCTTTACCCATTGAACCTCTTTTACGTGGCAAATCGGCAGGCGGTAAATAAGTAGAACGAAAAGCTTCGGTTAAACCATACATCAGATAAGGCGCGGCATTTTTAAAAATGCCCTGCAACTGGGTCAACAGCGCATCCGGCATAGCACCACCCGAGTTGGTCAGGTAACGTACTGAATCTGCAGCACCTTCCGGCCATTTTGCCTTGGCAAGCTGTGCCCAGAGTGGCGGCACTGCGGCAAGGCCTGTCACCTGGTGCTGTTCTATGGCACGCACCACATCCTGCACCAGGAAAAAGTCGAGCAACACCACCGTCGCACCGGTTAAAAAGGCGGTGGTGACCTGGCTTAAACCATAATCAAAGCTAAGAGGTAACAGCGCCAGAATCACATCTTCCGGTTTGTTTTGCAGATAACTGGACACACTTTTTGCACCCACAATCATATTGCGATGCGACAGCACCACACCTTTGGGTTTGCCGGTACTGCCTGAGGTATACAAAATGGCCGCCATATCAGCGTCAGTTGGCGCCACTCTGTCGGTCAGCGCAGTGTTTTCACATTGCTCCGTTTGTTCAGCGCCTCTCTGATGAAAAGCGGCAATCAACAAATGTCCCTGTTGCTGCTGAAAATCTTCGGCCACATCAACCAGCAATACAGTGTGTAAGTCTTCACAAAGCGCCAAAGATTCAGCCAGCACTTCATAACGGTCTTTGCTGGTAACCAGAATACGGACGTTGCAGTCTTGTAAAATGTGTTGCACTTGCAGTGGCTTTAAAGCTGGATTTACCGGCACAAAAACGCCGCCACAACGCGAAGTAGCAAAAAAGCTGGTTACTGTCTCAAATTGCTTCGGCAAAAAAACGGCAAGACGCTGATGACGGTGCAGACCTGCGTGCAAAAAACGATTGGCTGCAGTGGAAACTTGTTCAGCAAGCTCTGTATAACTGATTGATTCTTTTTTAAATTTCAACGCAGTTTTTGAAGAAAACTGCTGTGCGCCCAAAGACACAATATCATGTAGGTT
>JAYRUI010000526.1:0-2231 GCA_041919175.1 Rheinheimera sp.
CTCATTGTTTAATAAAGTGCTGCTGTAAATAACCGCCTGCTGCAGCTGCTGTTGCAGTTCGGTGGCCCAGGGTTTTAGTCCGTCTTTGTTCAGTAAATAAAAGCCATGGTCTCTGCTGCCAAACAACAAAGTGTCATGGCCCCAGTCTTCAGCCAGAACTATATTTTTCCCTGTCAGCGCCTGCGCGCCGCGAAGCGGCACCAGTTGGTCTTTTATCAGCTCCAGCAGGCCAAGCTGCGCATCCTGTACCAGAATGCGGCTATTGAGCGCAAAAGCACGGCTGAAATGACTTTGACTGTGCAGCACCTGCACCGATGTGTCGTCGACAATAAAGATTTGCTGGCGGGCGACAAAAATTGCGCTGTCGTTAAAGGCAAAGGTTTGGCGGATATCCTGAAAATTGCGGTATTGCGGTGGAATACGCTCCAGCCAGGAATGATATTGTGCTTCTGAGGCTGTGGTATCGATATAACCCAGTTCAGCCTTGGCTCCGACAAAAATACGGCCATCATTGCTTAATGCTAAGGAGCGCACTACAGACTGATTGTTGGTGCGGATAACACGCCAGTGCACGCCATCAAACTCAAGTACACCCACATTGTTGCCTACATAAATCAGGCCCCGTTGGTCTTGCAGCACAGCCCAGTTCTGGCTGCCGGCATTGTATTCTTTGGGCTTGTAGTTTTTTAACAGCGGCAGGCCGGTTTCAGCCAGCAATGAACAAGGCAGGTTCAGCAGCAATAACAGCATAAAATAGCGCGTAAAACGCTGTATCAACTGCTGAATACAACAACAAAATAATGCGGATCCCTGCAACTTGTACCTCATCCAATGCCAGTACTGACGCGCCTTAGCGCGCTTTGCTCAAAGTTTCAGCAAAGGGTATAGCAGATGTTTTGCCGGTACAAGGGATGCAAAAAACTTTAGTCTTTATCTTTCATGATTTTATCCAGATAACCCATGGCAAAGGCCGACATCACAAAAGTAATGTGAATAAGCAAATACCACATAATTTTGTCATTCGGGATATTGCGGGTGTCCATAAAAATCTTCAAAAGGTGAATGGAAGAAATAGCCACAATAGAAGCGGCCACTTTGTTTTTCAGTGAGGCTGAATCCACTTTGCCAAGCCAGCTTAATTTTTCGTCGGTGTCGTTAATATCAAGGCGCGAAACAAAGTTTTCATAACCGGAAAACATCACCATCACAATCAAACCACCGACCAACGCAATATCAATCAGTGACAACACTACCAGAATTAAATCGACTTCTTTAATGGCAAAAATATTTGGCAGAATATGGAATACTTCCTGGAAAAACTTTATGCCAAGGGCAAGCAACACCAGGCTTAGCCCCAGATAAATAGGCGCCATGATCCAGCGGGAGGCATAAATGATTCGTTCCAGTAGTTGTTCCATAGCTCAGATCCCAAAGACAAAGTGAAAGCCGTTATCTGGTGGTTTTTCAGCGAAAATCAAGGCTTGCCACGAAATTGTTGTGCGCTCTACTGTACATTTTTGAAAATTATCGCACAATGCCAACCACTGCCCGCAGCAGTGCGGGTTCGGTCCCGGTGCTGTGATAGCTTCGATTAAGTTTTGTCTAAGGAATCTCTGATTATGAAAAAAACCATGCTTGCAGTGGCACTGCTGTTAAGTGCACAGGCCGTGGCTGACGAAGGAATGTGGCAGCCGCATCAGCTGCCGGAACTGGAAACCATTTTAAAAAGCAAAGGGCTGGAAATTGATGCTAAAAGCATTGCCGAGCTCACCAGTTTCCCGATGAATGCCGTGATTAGTTTAGGTGGTTGTACTGCGTCTTTTATTTCTAATCAGGGTTTGGCTGTGACCAATCATCACTGTGCTTATGGCAGTATTCAGCACAACAGCACAGCACAAAACAACTTATTGGCCAATGGTTTTCTGGCCAAAGCTTTGTATGAAGAGTTGCCGGCAGCACCAGGTGCCAAAATTTTTGTGACAGAACAAGTGAGTAATGTCACCCGGCAAATTAACCAGGAGCTGACACCTCAGCTGCTGGGTAAAGAGCGTTTTGACAAAATTGACCAGCTGCGTAAAGAGCTGGTGGCCGAATGTGAAGCCACTCCGGGTTACCGTTGTGATGTGTACAGTTTCCACGGTGGTCTGGAATATTACCTGATTAAACAACTGGAAATCCGCGACGTGCGTTTAGTCCATGCGCCGGCCGGTGGAGTAGGCAAGTTTGGTGGT
>JAYRUI010000527.1:0-2215 GCA_041919175.1 Rheinheimera sp.
CATCAGGCAGCATGGTGTTTTGTAAAATGTCATAACTATTGTTCGGGCCTTGTTCGGTAAAACGGGTTGACGGATAAGGGCCTAAAAAGAATTCGCCTTCAGCTTTGTGTTGCTGTGCCAAGGGTTGTAATTCCGGACATTCTGCTTGTTGTGTTTTGTCACAGTATTTTTGCAGATACAATTGTTTGTTTTTGTACAAAATTCGATCGCCAGGTAACCCAATCACCCTTTTAATAAAATCAACTGTGGGTTGCTCCGGGTTTTTAAACACCGCAACATCCCCATGTTGAGGTTTGCCCGTTGTTAATAAAGTGTTGCGCCACACCGGATCTTTAACACCATAAGCGTATTTTTCCACCAGAATAAAATCATTAATTAATAAGGTGGGTATCATTGAACCTGTCGGAATTTGAAAAGGTTCATACAAAAATGAGCGCAAAATAGTAATGGCTGCAATGAGTGGAAAAATGGATTGTGCCGTTTCAGCAATATAAGACTGAGGTGCAATTTTTTGTTTTTCTTCATCAGTAAGCACAATGCCAGCGCCGGGTTGAAACTGCGCCAGTTTTAGCTTTCTTTTGGGCGCCAGCAGCAGAGTGTCATACAACCAGATGAAACCGCTGCCGAGCGTGAGCAGCACTAAAAAAATTGCGAAATATCCTGACATAACAAATCCTACCCTTGTGAAAAAATGTTTTATAACTAGGTTTTAGTCGCTGCTAATTTCCGCAAGCTGATATTCACCTTCCGGCAGCTCCGCGTTTGCGGCATCTGCAATATCCGCTGCTGTTTCATGCTGCTCGGCAGCGCGGATAGCGGCGAGTTTATCCAGCACCTGCTGGTTTTTCACAAGTTTGTGGGCAGGCGGCACCACCAGCGTGGTTTTTAAGTTCATCTCAGCCTGTGGTAAGGCTGCCAAAGGCAATTTGCTGATGCGCGCTTGCTGAAAGGGCAGGCTGGCCGCTTCATATAAAATCACTTCATGCGACAGCGGGTAATGCGCTGCCAATAACTCCACCAGCACCTGGCGGTAAGCGGCGCCAGTGGCAAAACGCGCCATGGTTTTATCACCGGCAATACCTACCTGCCACAACACTAAATAGGCGCTTGGGTCTATAGAACGCTTATAAAACATATACTGGCTGGTTTCAAAATACTGACAACCCACTTTGCCAGGGTCTATGCCGAGTTCGGCGTGTAAACAGTCGGCCGAGCTGATACCAGGCTCCATATGGGCGGCATAACCTTCAGCCCGGGCCAGTTCTATCACTTTATGCGGCGCATAAGCAAAAACCCCTGGGTGGCCATAAAATGCACCCACCACTTTTTTACCCAGCCGCACTTCGGCCAGCATTAAATCAATCATCTGCTGATAGGTTTGATGACGCGATTTGCCTTCGTCATACAGCGGCGCAAAACTACGCACATCTTTATGCATTTCTTTCAGCCACAACTCGGTAATACCATCGGCCACTCCGGCAAATACCACATCGGCGTTTTCAATATAACTACGCGACAAAGGGCTGATATGAGAGCCCAACGTAATGCCAGTGCCGACAATGACAATGCTGCCTGATGGCTTATTATTAGAGGAAAGCTGATTCATTTTTAAACTCTGTGATTTTATACTGCTCTAGTTCAGGAGAAATAAAAAGTATCGCGCAATATTGTTTTTAAATATGATTTAATACAATTATTCAAAGTGCTCTTAGCTAGATAAAGATTCATTCATTTTATATCGGTGCCAGTTGTAGCTGTAAAATTAGACAGTTGCGAAACCCGAATTCATGTTTCAGGTTTCTTCAAATAAAGAAACTTTATTGCGACCTTGATGTTTGGATTGATACAGGGCGTGGTCTGCATCGCGGAATAGTTTCTTCAGCTCATATCCGGAACGGTCTGTTGCTGTTACACCAAAACTGGCGGTCATTGTTATTGGATGGCCACTGCCGTTGTAATCAATCTGAGAAATTGCATCACGCAGAATTTCAGCAAGGAGTGCAGCTTTTTCTGCTGTGCAAGCCGGTAGGTAAATCGCGAATTCCTCACCGCCTATACGGCCAAATACATCGAGATTCCGCACAAATTGCCTGCTGTGTTCAACCACCGCTTGCAGCACCCAATCACCAGTCAGGTGGCCGTATTGGTCATTAATTTGTTTGAAAAAGTCGAGGTCGAAAATAAGAAAAGAATCAATTTGACCTAGCTTGCTACT
>JAYRUI010000528.1:0-2207 GCA_041919175.1 Rheinheimera sp.
CCTGCCACAGATGCAGGAAGTGCCAGCATCTCACCAGGCGCCAGTGTGATGGCTTGCTGCTGCAGCTTGTGCACTTCCTGCAAGATATTGCTGCGAAAGGCTTTTACCTTATCCCATCGGGTTTTAAATTCCGGACTTGCAGGTTGGCCCGAGGTTTTATACGCCTTTAATAAAGGTGCCAGCTGTTGATAAGCCCGCATCAGTTGTGCTGCTTGTTGTTGTTCAAACTGGTTAATTTGCACAAGATGCTGTGGCTTGACGCCGGCAAGTGCTTGCTGTTGTTTTGCAAACTGCGCTACAAAATCTGTCTGCAGGAAATATTGCCGGTAGGCCGCAACATCATAAGAAGCAGCATTGCTCCAGTGCATCAGATCGGTTTTATTTAACAGTTGTCTGGTTTTTGGCTCAATAATCAACACCATAGGTGTGCCGTAATACAGCGGCAACTGATAACGTGTTGTAATTGCCTGACCAAATTCCAGATAAGCCACATCAACAAAAGCCATTGCAAAACGCTGTTTTAGTGCCTGCGCCATTGCGCTTTGGTTAAAATGCTCCAGCAATTTTATGCTGTCGTGACACCAGGTTGCCCCCAGCACCACCAGCAATAATTTGTGTTCTGTGACCGCTTGTTGCTCCAGCTTGGGCAGCTGCGTTAAAACTTCAGCTTCAACCTGAAACTGCCAGGGTTCAGCGCTGGTGTGCTCAGCCGCTTTGCTATTGCCACTCCACAACAAAAAAACCAGCGACAACACCACAGCGAACCAGGTTTTTAGCAACAGCATCAGCGATACTCCTTGGGTTGTTATTACAAAAACGTGCGGCGCTCAGATGACTCTAAAGCGCCGCTTTGTGTTTGTAAAAGTGTAATTTTTGCAATTTATATCAAAATCTTACTGCGCAGACAGCGGATATGCCGGTTTGTCTTTGCCTTCAATCATCCAGTTCACCCAGAGTTTGTTGTCTGTGCCTTCCTGCAGAGTCACAAAGTTACGGGCGCGGATATATTGATTGGCCCCATAAGGTTTGAGTATGTCGGCGCTGATGCTTTTGTTTTCATCCAGATATTCAGTGTTGTCATTGGTAATGGCCAGAATACCCAGCCACTGAATATAAGTAGGTGCCGGATGGACGATACCGGACGACACCACCTGATGCATATTCAATAACTTACCATCACGTTTATCGCGAATGACCCCAAGACAGCCCACATGCACGTCACCGGAAAGCAACACTGTTTTGGCGTTGCGAATTCTGGCGTTGTCCAGAAGCCGCATAATCAGTTTTTGCCGTTCACCCTGATGTTCTTTAGCGCGCCAGTGATCTTTTAAATCATCTGTCACTTCTTCTTCCCATGGGGTTGAATCGACAACGTTTTCTGCACTTGAAAAATCTCGGTACACCACAGGCACTGCCGTCATCAGCAAGAGATCACCACTTTGGCATTGACCAAGCGCGCTGGCAACATCGGCCCAGTTTTCATCGCTCATCACCTGCGTCAGGCTGCGTTCGCTGCGGTTATCCAGCGCCAGAATATGATAAGACTGAAATTGCAGATGCATCGAATAATGGTTCAGCGCGCCAGCGGCATTTGGCTTTGCCAGCAAACAGCGATTTTGCCGGCCGCGAATTTGCAATAACTCAAAATGGTGTTTGGCTTCGGCAAAAATGGCCTGATATACAGCGCATTGGGTGAGTGGTTCCGGGTAACTGCCCCAGCCATCAAAAATATCGTGGTCGTCCCACATCATCACCGAAGGTACAGACGCCAGCATAGTGGCCACTTGTGGCTGATTCCAGCGCGCCAGGTAAAGTTCGCTGTAAAACCTGTTGATGCGTTTTTTCAGCTCGGCGCTGGCCTGACGTTTTATCTTGTCGGCGAAGCCAAGTTCATTCCATTGTTGCAACTGCTTGATTTCAGTCCAGATAGAGTCGGCATACAGCTGGTCGCCGCCAAGCAATAAAGCAGCAAAAGGCTGGCCTGACTTCTGATGCTGTTCCGCCATTTGTTGCCACAACAGATAGGGTTCTTTGGTGGTATTCATCAGTTTTAAATCAGAAAAACCATTGCAGGAGGCATACGCAAATTTGGGCTTTTCATGTTGGGCCGGCACATAAAAAGCCCAGCTTAGCGCTTGCTGCTGACTGCACATCAAAGTGCCATCACATTGAATTTGATACTGAATATGTTGTGATTGTGGCAGAGC
>JAYRUI010000529.1:0-2180 GCA_041919175.1 Rheinheimera sp.
GTCGACGCTGTGCGCCAGTTTAACCTGATGACTCAAAGCGCCGAGACTCAGGCTCCAATCGAGCTGATGTGAGTCTTGTTTGGTGTCGGCCATATCGCCACCGTAGTCGCTGTCGTATTCATAAAAGCCGTCGTTCAGCTGGGAGTGCCAGCGCCACAAACCAGCTGTGCTCTGATACTCAGCACCGGCATTTAAGTAACTTTGCTCAAAACCGTCGTCATCCGGATCTGCATCAACTTTTGCTGAAAAACCATCCGCCATCGCAGTGCCGACACTGCCAAACAACGTCAGGTCGCCGGTTTTCTGGCTGCCGGACAACCCCACTTCGGCCAGCTTATTGCTGCCTAAACTGGCGTTAAATTCGACTTTTTCACCCTGATGACTGGTAATGGCAATGACACCACCCAGAGCGTCAGAGCCATACCATGCGGCTTTCGGGCCGCGGATAATTTCGATTTTTTCAATCAGTGCCACCGGCACCATCGCCAGCGACTGGTAACCCAAAGTGGCTGAGCCGATACGGACACCGTCTAACAACACCAGCGTATGACCACTGCTGCCACCGCGGATAAAGACACTGCTGCTTTGGCCACGGCCACCGTCGCGGGCCACACTAACACCGGCAACTTGCTGCAATAACGCCGGTAAATCACGCACCTGACGGCGGATGATTTCATCACGATTGATCACGGTCACGCTGCTCAGCGTATCGGCAACAGGTTTGATCTGACGGTTGGCGTAAATGCTGATACGTTCAAGAGCAGCTTCATCGGTCGCTTTGACAGCAATGGTTTGCGAGGGATTGGCAACAACGGCAAAACAGCTGACCACTGCAAGGGTCAGTAAAGATAACTTCAACATGGGAACTCCATAATACACGCCCACCGCGTGTTGTTGGGTGAATGTATTTTCAGGCCGGTCTCCGGGCTCCAACATCCAGACTTCGTTCCAAAAAATGGATCTAAGCCTGACTTCTCTGACACCTTCCCATCCAAAGACAGTGGTGGTTATAGACAAGCAGCCAGATGGCTAATGATGTTACCGTTGCGGGGGCAGCTCCGGGTTTTCACCGGATTCCCGTTTCACTGTTGCAAGCAAGCTTCAACAGCACCTGAAAAAGGCGGCCACAGTGTAGCGGCCGCTGATGTATTGTCAACAGAAATCCAGATGGCTAATTCTTTACATGAAAGGCCAGCAGCAACTTCTGGTGGAACAAATTTAAATTAATCGCGAAAGTTCTGGTACTGGAAAGGCTGACCTAAATCGGCCTGACGAATAAGCGCAATAGCTTCTTGTAAATCATCACGTTTTTTACCAGACACCCGTACTTCATCACCTTGTACTGCGGCTTGTACTTTACATTTGCTTTCTTTAATCAGCTTGACGATTTTGCGCGACATGTCCTGATCAATACCCTGTTTCAGGCTCAGCAACTGGCTATAGGTTTTACCTGAATGCACCACGTCTTCTTCTTTAAAAGAACGCACATCAAGGTTCCGTTTTACCGCTTTGGCCAGGAAAATTTCTTTCATCTGTTGCAGCTGAAACTCGGCTTCAGCGCTCATGCTGACTTGTTTGTCTTTCAGTTCAAATTTGGCGTTAATACCACGGAAATCAAAACGGGTGTCCAGTTCACGGTTCGAGTTTTCAACCGCGTTCAGCACTTCCTGCTGATCAACCTTAGACACAATATCAAATGAAGGCATCAGTGCTCTCCTTAATAAATACAATATGATGCTGACATAACATCAAGACAAAATGGTGCGCTGGATTATAGCGAAAATGGCCGTATAATCCGAGCCTTGGCGCTGTTGTTGCGGGAGATTTTTACCATGTTGCTTAAGCCATTGCATTTTCGCTGTTTATTCAGCGCATTTTTGCTTATTTGCACTCTTGGTTTTTTAAAAGATGTAAGCGCAGTGCCATCCGGTTGGGTGCCAAACGACAAACTGATGCACCTGCTGATTTTTCTGGGGCTGATGATGCTGTGGCAACTGAGTTTTTATGGCAAAACCCTGTTGGGTTTTATCGGGTTGACCATGTATGGCGGCGCTATTGAGCTGGCCCAGCACTTTTTTACCAGCCGCTTTGGCGACTGGTGGGATTTACTGGCGGATATTGCTGGTTTAGCACTGGTACTGCTGCTGTGGCAATTGCCGCTCTGGCGAAGATTTTCGCCC
>JAYRUI010000530.1:0-2152 GCA_041919175.1 Rheinheimera sp.
AGGGCGCTTGGCGTATACAACACTGTTGATATTCTGACGTTGTGTAACGACTACACAGGCGCTACTGAACTTTGCACCTTGTTCCTGCGGGAAAACCGCAGGTTAAAACACAATGGCAAGTTGTTGTCGCGTTTCCGTTTTTTGTTTATGGCGGAATTTCGCGAGCGTTTTGCCGACCGTGTTATTGCTGAAATGCGCGGCGTTTCTGACGAAAAAGGCAATTCACCTTTCTGGCAATGGCTGGAAGAGCACTTTTTTTCGGTGGACTTTCCAACGGCAGATTACCTGACCGGCATAGGCCAAAAAGTCTTTATTGCCGAACTGATGCCTAAATATCCGATTTACGTCAGTTTACTCAGTAAAGACGCCCAGGCGGTCATTGGTCAGGTGCATGAAAAAACCAAACCCGCTTTGGCCTTGCTGCACTCCGAAGGTTTTTCCACCACGGGTTATGTCGATATTTTTGATGCCGGCCCTACGGTGGAAGCCAAGCTTGAGCATATCCGCACCGCGCGCAACAGCCGCCGTTTACAGGTGCGGGTAAAAGATGTCAGCGGTGGTCAGCCTTATCTGATTTGTAACACGGACAGGGTGAACTTTCGTGCCGGCTGGGCACATTTACATGTGAATGAAACCAGTGACGAAGTGAATTTACCACTCGATATTGCTGCTGGCTTGCAGGTGCAGGACGGCGACTGGGTGCGACTGGCACGGTTATAAGCGCAAGCAACTATTGGAATTTTCAGCATGACAACTCATTTTATTAACGGCCAGTGGCAACAGGGCCTGGGTCAGCTTTTTGTATCAACAGACCCGGCGAAAAACCGTGAAATCTGGCAAGGCCAGGCAGCAACCGAAGCTCAGGTGGATGCTGCTTTCCAAGCTGCCCGTGCCGCTTTTGAGCCATGGGCCGATTTGTCTTTCACAGAGCGTTCTGACCTGGTGAAAAACTTTGCCAACAAACTCGCTGAGCATAAAGAAGCGCTGGCTTTGACTATTGCCGAAGAAACCGGCAAACCTTTGTGGGAAACCCGCACTGAAGTGGCCGCCATGATTGGCAAAATTGATATCTCCATTCGTGCTTATCAGGAGCGCACCGGCGAAAAAGAAAACCCAATGCCACAAGGCCGTGCTTTTATCCGGCATAAACCGCATGGGGTAGTGGCGGTGTTTGGCCCTTATAACTTCCCTGGTCATTTACCCAATGGTCATATAGTGCCGGCTTTGCTGGCCGGTAACACTGTGGTGTTTAAGCCAAGTGAAATGACGCCCAAAGTAGCCGAAGCCACAGTGAAGTTATGGCAGGAAGCGGGTTTACCTGCGGGTGTTTTAAATTTACTGCAAGGTGAAGTCGCCACAGGTAAAGCAATAGCGGCGCATTCAGAGCTGGATGGTTTGTTTTTTACCGGCAGCTCCCGCACCGGGCATTTTTTGCATCAGCAGTTCTCAGGGCGGCCGGATAAAATTCTGGCGCTGGAAATGGGCGGAAACAACCCACTGATAGTGCAGGATGTCGCCGATATTGATGCTGCAGTGCACGACATTATTCAGTCAGCTTTTATCTCTGCCGGTCAGCGTTGTACCTGTGCCCGCCGTTTGTATTTACCACAAGGCGCACAAGGCGACGCTATTCTGGCGCGTTTACTGGAAGTGACCAGCAAGCTGAAAGTTGGTTTGTATGACGCTGAAGATCAGCCATTTATCGGCGCTATGATTTCCAATAAAGTAGCGCTGGGTATGCTGGCCGTTGAACAGCAGCTCGTTGAGCTTGGTGCTAAAGTGTTGTTGCCGATGCGGTTATTGGCAGAAGGCACCGGCTTGTTAACACCTGGCATTATTGAATGTACAAATGCAGCTGCTTTGCCGGATGAAGAACATTTTGGTCCACTGCTGAAAGTGTTCAGATTCAGTGACTTCGACGACGCGATTCGTCAGGCCAACAATACCAGTTTTGGTTTGTCGGCCGGTTTATTGTCGGATGATGAGGCGTTGTATCAACGTTTTTTCCGTCGTATCAGAGCCGGTATCGTCAACTGGAACCGGCCTATTACCGGCGCCAGTTCAGCCGCGCCTTTTGGTGGCATTGGTGGCAGTGGTAATCACAGAGCCAGTGCTTATCATGCTGCGGATTATTGTGCTTACCCTGTGGCTT
>JAYRUI010000531.1:0-2139 GCA_041919175.1 Rheinheimera sp.
ACGGCGTTGGTGACAGAGGCGACTGCGCTATGGTGGCTTATGGTGCCAGCCGTTTTGCCCTGGCGTCCGGCGATAAAAATCAAGCGCAGCAGCTATTGCCGTTAATTCACTGGTGCCTGGCCTATAACGAACACAAAACCACAAAAGAGGGCGTGATAGCCTCAGACACTGACGAGCTGGAAAACCGTTTTGAAGCAGGTGAGGTGAATTTAAGCACCAATATGCTGGCATATGGCGCGCTGGTGTCTTCGGCGCATTTGTATCAGGCGCTGGGTGATGCGGCCAAAGCCAAAACACTGAACACAAAGGCTGCAGCACTGCGCAGTGCCATCCATCGTTATTTTGCGGCTGAAGTGGAAGGTTTTGCCACTTACCGTTATTACCAGGGCAATACCAAATTACGCGCCTGGATAGCCTTACCGTTGGTGATGGGTTTTGACGAGCAAAAACCAGGCACGCTGGCTGCTTTGTTGTCGCCGCAGTTGTGGACGGAAAACGGCATTTTAACCGAGTCTGGGGCAACAACCTTTTGGGACAGAGCCACTTTATATGCTTTTCGCGGCATTTTTGCCGCCGGTGAAACCGACACTGCGATGAAATACCTGAAATATTACAGCCGCAAACGTTTGCTGGGGGATCATGTGCCTTTTGCCGTTGAAGCCTGGCCCGAAGGTGACCAACGGCATTTGTCGGCCGAAAGTGGCTTATATGCCAGGGTGATCACTGAAGGTTTATTTGGCATTGAACCCACAGGTTTTAAAGAGTTTACCGTGGCGCCCCGTTTGCCAACCGGCTGGAACAGCATGTGTTTACGGCACATCCGCGCTTTTGCCAGCAACTTCGACCTTTGTGTGCAGCGCCAGCCATCGCTGGATAAACCCTATCTGCTTGATGTGGTGGTCGAGGGGCAGGGCACAACCCAATACAGTTGGGATGGTGTGCAGCCATTAGCGATTGCGCTTTAAGTGAATAGCTGCGAGCTGTGCATAACGCACAGCTCTAGTCTGTCTTCACCTTCAATCCTGCCCTGGCAGGTTTTGGTTTATAGGCCGATGACGGCTATGAGCGAATTGCAGCTGTTCAGAGCAAGCGCTCTTGAAAAAACGAATCTCTGCTTTGCCTTATTTGCGGACATTCGTTTTTTCGTGAGCCAGGCATCTAATAAAATCTGCAATCGGGTGGGCAATTTCAGTGCCACTACAGGTCGCTCATAAACAGCTAAAAAGTAGTAAGCGCGTTCGAGTTGTATTCGTTCAGCTAGCTGATTTGCTGGCAAAATTTGCAGTGTCGGATACCACACTAAATTTGCAATAATCGCTCAGTCTTGATCGATGAGTTTCATCTAAGTTTCTCCGTTAGGAAATATTGGCCGGCTGCGGCTGCGCCACTGCAGGCCAAATACTTCAAGAGTGATGACAAAAAACTACGACAGGTTTACACCCTTGCCCGTCAAATGCTGCTGATGCCTGCCTGTTCTAGTAATTTTGGTGCTTGCTCTTGCAACTCCTGATACAAAGCCCGCGCAGGGGTCAGCTGTTGCTCAGCCAGGTAGGCTTGCAATAACACCAGCTGATATTGTGGATGCTGAAAATGTTCGGCGATTTTGGCCATCAACCGGAGCTCGGTGCTTTTCTCGGCGGGCGTTTGCGCCAGACGATAACCATACAAGCCGTAAAGCCCCAAATAATTCAAGTCATAAAGATCGGGTTGTTGCGCTAGAGCTAAATCAATATTGGCAACGCCATTACTGCGGGCTGTCGCTAGCAGAGCCATGGTGGCTTCTTCCGGAAATAGCTTACGTTTAATTGGCTTATGTCCAAGTTGCAGCACCAGTAAATCAGCAGCGGCAGGCACAGACATTGGGTTTTGTGCGGTGATCAACAGGTCGTCGTGCGCCACATAGGGTAACATCGGCTGGTTAGCAACAAACAACGCACCAAGTTCGCGTAAACGCGTTTCGAGGATGAACGGGAACTTATCCAGCAACTCAGCACTAAAAGCCTGTTCTTCGCGTAGCGTAAAACTGTTCATTTCTTTGCCGGCAACCCAATAACTGCCATCAGGATTTTTTAGATTGACCAGCGCCGCCGGACCATGACAAACCGCGGCAATCTTTTTCTTTTGCTGCACCATCGCCTG
>JAYRUI010000532.1:0-2092 GCA_041919175.1 Rheinheimera sp.
TACCCTCAACTGCAGTGCGCAGTGGCCAGCAGCTACCATTTGCCTTTTGCCGATGCCGCTTTTAGCAGACTGCTGCGTATTTACGCACCGTCAGAGCCTCAAGAGCTGGCCCGGGTGGCAGCGCCTGGTGCCTTGCTGCTGACTGTGACACCGGCGCCTGAACATTTATTACAGCTTAAACAACGGATTTACAGCGAAGTGCGGTTACATACGGCCGATATTCAACCACAAAGTGGCTTTGTGCATTTGCAGCGCCAGCAACTGAGCTGGTTATTTCAGCCAGCAGCAGCTGCTGATCTGGAACAACTGCTGCAAATGATCCCTTTAGGTTACAAAGTAAATGCTGAATTAAAACAACAGTTGTTGCAGCAACTGCCGGCTATTCAGCTGGATTTTTATCTCGATTTATATCAACGCGATTTTAGTATTTAAGTACCTGATAAAAAACAAAAAAGGAGCTGATTTCAGCTCCTTATTTTTTGATAGCGCTGTTTGAATAAGGCAAGGTTATTCGGTTTGCTGCAATTGCGAAAGCGCCGCCATCAGCTCCGGTGTTAAAGGCTCACCCACCAATTCATCAGTTTCATATTCAAAAGGCGTAAACAAAGGTTCCATTTGCTGCGCCACTTTACGTACTTTCTTTTTCCGTTTAGGTGCAGGCGTGGCTTGTGGTTGGGTATCCAGCATATTGGCCCAGAAATAACTGGACAGCTCTGCCACCAGATTACTTTGGGCATTTAACAGCACCACTATGCCCAAGCCCTTTTCCGGCAGATAAGACATATCTGTGCGGTACCCTTTCACCAGGCCACCGTGGTAATACAGTTTATGTTTACCAAATTGATAAATACGGGTACCTAAACCGTAATAAGCATCGGCCACATAAGGGCCGAAAGTACGACCTGTCAGGTTATCAGCGGTTTTAATGCGGGGTTTATGAATATCGTTCAACATAGCCGGTGACAACACATTGGGGTTATGGCCTAAACGGGCAATCAGCCATTTACCCATATCCATGGCACTGGCGTTGACGCCAGCGGCAGGATTCACCCGGTAATAAGTGGGCACTACTTTGGCTTCGCCCCAGCCACGCCGTGCTTTTACATGCGGCATAGCGCGGTTTTTGCTGGCCAGAAATGCAGCGTAACCCACTGAAGCATTATGCATTTGTAGTGGTTTAAAAATACGTTGTTCAATCAGTCTTTCGTACGGCATGTTGGTGGTTTTGTGCAACACAGTTTCAATCAGACTAAAAAGCACATTCTGATAACCGTAACATTTGCCTGGCTGGCAGCGTGGATTGATATTGCCAAACTTTGGCAATATTTGCGCCGGTGTCATATTAGCTTCAATCAAATCGTCAAAGGCATTCGGGCTTAAACCCGCATTTTGTGCCAGTAAATGTTCAACCTTAAGCTTGGCCGTCATATTTGGGTTTCTGAAACGAAAACCCGGCACATATTTAGTGACTTTGTCGTTCCAGTCAAAACGGCCTTCGTGTTCTACCTGAGCCGCCAGCCCGCCGGCAAAGGTTTTGGAAACCGAAGCCAGGCGAAACACTGTATTTGCGTCTACTTTGGCTTTGGTGCCGTGGGATCGCACCCCATAAGCGCCAACACGGACAATTTTGTTGTCTTTCACAATGACATAAACACCACCAGGGATCTGGTTTTTGCTCATTTTTCTGGTGAATTCGCGATGAAACTCTTCGGAGAATTGTGCGACAGATGGCGCTGCAACAACGGACGTTGTCAGCAATAACAATGCGGCCATCAAACTATGTTTGATCATTATACCTTCCGGGATCCAAAACCCTGACTGGAGTGCAGCACAAGCCTGCAAAATGCCACTGGTCACCACCGGAATACAGCAAAATTCTACTGTGGGCGGTTAGCCAGTGCAGCCAGCATTTCTGGGATCAATGTCTGAATAAAATACTGTTTGTCCTGTTCGGTCACACGTTGCGCCGACCAATCACCACTGGCGTAAGGCGCCAGCGCCGGTCCGGCACTATAACAAAAGGCTTCCAGCCAATGACCCTCGCTTTCAACCCGGACCGGCGTTTTGAGATAATGCCCTGAGTCCAGCTCTT
>JAYRUI010000533.1:0-2061 GCA_041919175.1 Rheinheimera sp.
TGGCGTGTTTAACAACGCCATGGTCAGCAAAGTGGGGGCTGATCAGTTTATTGCCAAGTTTCACCCGGATGAACTGGTGTCGGCAGTACAACAATGGATGCACAGTGCCGCAGCAAGTCAGGCTGAATAATCAGGCAGAGTCATCAAGCTGAGGCGAATCAAGGCAATTTAACTTCGAAAAAAAACGCAGCGTTTTAGCTGCGTTTTTGTTTGGTAGCATCTTTTACTATCAAACGATGCCAGATCATCCTGAACAGCAGAACCAGAGACACCAGCCACAACAACAAGGTGTCGCCGGTGCGGCTATATAAAGTGCGGCCTTGCGCCAGCTGCACCTCTGCAGTGAGCACTCCTTCTTCAAACTGGGGAAGCACCGCCTGCAGGCTGCCGTCTGGCTGCACTATACCGGTGAGGCCAGTATTGGTGGCGCGTAATAACGGCCTGCCAAACTCAAGTGCGCGCATCTGAGCGATTTGCATATGTTGCAAAGGGCCAATAGAAGCGCCAAACCAGGCGTCATTGCTGACAGTGACCAAAAAGTCAGTGTCATTATTAAAGTTGGCCTGAATTTGCCTGGGAAAAGCGATTTCAAAACAAAGGGCAGCCAGCAGCTGATAACCATTGGCGTACAGGTTCGGCTGAAGCCAATCACCGCGGGCAAAGGAGCTGTTGGGTAAATCAAAAAACGGCGCTACATCTCTGAGCCAGCGTTCAAAAGGCACAAACTCACCAATAGGCAACAAATGATGTTTTTGGTAGCGGTTGCTGCTTTCGTACAAATAATCGCCGCCTGTTGCTGCTGTGCCGGTTTTACCCAGCACTATCATGCCGTTATAAGCATCACCATTGCGTTTAAAGTCCAGAATGCCGGTAATAACGGCACTTTGTTGTTCTGCCGCCTGCATATCCAGATTGAGTAAATAAGCCTGCGCCATAGGCTCCAGCTGTGGAATAGCAGCTTCTGGCCAGACGATAATTTGTTGTTGCAAATGAGGTTTACTCAGCTGCATATACTTTTTCATCGTCGGCAGCTCTTGCTCAGGATCCCAGCGCAGCTCTTGTTTAATATTGCCTTGTACCAGCGCCACTGAGACTTTTTCATCAAGCTGCTGCCAGCCTTTAAGCGAATTTAATAACGGGCTTATCAGTAACAACATCGCCGCCACAACCAGCGGAATAAAACGAGGTGCTGTTTTAAGCGCAGGGCTCAGCGCCGGCAGCACTGCAGCTGCGGCAAACACCAGCAAAAAGGTAATGCCGGTTTCGCCAACAAGCGGCGCCCAGGGCGCCATCCAGCCTTCAGTCTGACTATAACCAAGCGATAACCAGGGAAAACCGGTAAACAGCCAGGAGCGCAGGTTTTCACTGAGCACCCAGCAACAGGCAAACAGCAGCGGAAATAACAGCAGATTGTCTTTATTGATACGACACACCGCATAACTGGCAAGCGCCGGAAACAGGCTTAAATAAGCCACCAGCAAAGCCATAATACCAAGGCTGGCCAGAAGCGGCATGCCACCAAAAGTGGCAATACTGACGTGCACCCAGCTGACACCAAGGCCAAACCAACCCAGACCATAAGCAAAACCAAAAAGCGCGGCCTGGCGGGCTGAACTGGCGATGCCAAGCGAAAGTGCCAGCAAGGCCAGTGTCAGCAGCGGCAAAAAATGCCACTGATAAGGGGCAAAGGCCAGCGTATTGGCGATACCTGCCAGTATCAATAACAAGCTGAGCAACAATGGATGCTGACGGAAAAACACAACAAGATTGGACACGGTTTGTTTACCACTTTAATTAAAACTGAGAGCAGGCAACCCCGGTTTTCACTCGCTGTGATTGCGCATCAACACACAGAGGATTGCTGAGGTTGCAGGGTTTTAGGCTGTTGCTTGTGTTGCAGAACGACGCTTATTCAGCGTCGTTCTGTTCGGTTTTGGGTTTGACCACCTGCAGCTGCACTAAACGGCGGCTGTTGGCTTTATACACTTTAAACGTCAGGCCACCCAGTTCAATCACTTCACCTTTAACCGGCATATGACCAAAATCATGCAGCACGATGCC
>JAYRUI010000534.1:0-2054 GCA_041919175.1 Rheinheimera sp.
CTTTGCCCAGCAATATGTCTGGCCTGCGTTGTTCTGACTTGCAGCATCACTGTGAACTGGTTAAGTTAAGGTTAGTTTTTCTATGCAGGCCAAGCAGATGCCACACGATCATCACCACCATCATCAGGGCGAAAGCGGCAATATCGCCGTTGCCTTCTGGCTGAATTTTTGTTTTACGCTGATTGAGTTTGTCGGTGGATATCTCACTAACAGTGTGGCCATTATGGCCGACGCTATGCACGACTTAGGCGATTGTCTGGCGATAGGTTTTGCCTGGGTAGCCAGTAAAGTGGCGAACCGGGAAGCCAACGTGCGTTACAGCTACGGCTACCGGCGCTGGTCTTTATTAAGTGCCCTGGTGAACAGCGTGATTCTGGTGCTGGGCTCGGTATGGATTTTATCTGAAGCTATTCCACGGTTGTGGCAACCCCAGTTGCCGATGGCTGAAGGCATGATAGCTTTGGCTGTGCTTGGTGTGCTGGTCAATGGCGCTGCAGTGTATAAGTTACGGCTTGGCAAAACCCAGAACGAGCAGGTACTGAGCTGGCATTTGCTGGAAGATGTATTGGGTTGGGCTGCGGTGCTTATTGGCAGTATTTTGTTGTATCTGACCGGTTGGGCCTGGATAGATCCGGTGCTCAGTATTGGTTTTACCTGTTTTATTTTACTGAATGTCTGGCGTAATTTGCGCAAAACCCTGCAATTGTTTTTACAGGTGAGTCCAAACCCCGAGCTTGCTGCTGAACTTGCGGGAAAACTCACTGCTTTGCCTTTTGTCGAAGATTGTCATCATTTGCATTTGTGGTCGCTTGATGGCGAACAACACGTGCTGACAGTGCATCTGGTCCTCAAAGCCCAGGCCGATGGCCGCGAGCTGCCTTATTACAAAGGTGAAGTCAGGCAGTTGCTGGCACCTTATCAGCTTGCCCATACCACTGTTGAATTTGAAACTGCGGATGAAGCTTGCCGTGACAATAAACAGGCCGCACCATCTTTGCATGACCATGACCATGACCATGACCATGACCATGACTCAAACACCACACATCAACCGCATCGGCATCAGCATTAATAAGGTATTCATTAGGTTTTAAAGTCAGGCGGGGGCGTAGAAGCGTTTTTGAGTTGGATGATAAAGCAACAGGCAGTGATTTTGAATTGACAAAAAAAGCGGCTGTGTCACCAGCCGCTTGGATTTAAAGCGGATCGTCCAGACTGATTTCATCCAGCGTCAGTGAAAAACTCGCCGCAAAAATACGCAGGAAATATTGCACTTCAGGCTCGGGATAACTTTGCAGCATTTTCTCAAGCCGTCTTTTCGCGATGGTAAATTCATGATTACCGGCCGAAATTTCTTCAATTGCTTTTAAATAGGCACAAAGATGGTCGGCCGCTTTGACCAGTCGTTTTTCTGCTTCGTTGTACTCGGCCGATAACAACAACGGCTGATAAACAGCTTGCAGTTCAGGCGGTAACATTGACAGCAGTTTTTGCTCGGCAATAGCTTCAATCTTTTTATATTCCACCGCAATTTGCGGATTAAAGTATTTTACCGGCGTGGGTAAATCCCCGGTGATCACTTCGCTGGCGTCATGAAATAACGCCAGCGTGGCCACCCGCTCAGGATTGATGGTGCCTTTGAAAAGTTGCTGCCCAATCACCGCCAGCATATGCGCCACCATGGCCACCTGATGGCTGTGCTCCGCCACGTTTTCGATATTGACGTTGCGCATTAACGGCCAGCGGTTAATCAGTTTCATCCTGAACAGATGAGCAAAAAAATGGCTCTGTTGGCTCATACCTTTATCCGTTATTGCTGGCGGTAACCAGGTAAAAACTGCGCCAGTTTGCCAAGTGCCATTTCCAGCTGTTCTTTATGCGGTAAAAACACCACACGGAAATGATCCGGCTCAGGCCAATTAAAGGCGCGGCCGTGCACCAACAACACTTTATGCTGCCGTAAAAAATCCAGCACAAAGAGCTCATCGTCTTTGATGGGGAATTTTTTCCGGTCAATTTTCGGGAATAAATACATGGCGCCTTTGGGTCGCACA
>JAYRUI010000535.1:0-2043 GCA_041919175.1 Rheinheimera sp.
GCTGCGCACGCCTTAAGCCTGCCAGCCGCTAAGTCGCTTTTGCTGAAATTGCGTTCAGGAAAATCCATGGCAGCACATCCTCAAAAATCCGGATTTTACCTGCAGATCAGCGCCCTGCTGTTCTGCACAAGCACCAGCCTTTTTGCCGCACAACCGGAACTGGAATGGTGCCTTGACCATTTACCGCCACGCCAGAATTACCTGCCAAATCAACAACCCAGTGGGCCTGTCGTTGACATGATGCAACAACTGGCCAAACAAAGTGGCTTTGTTCTGAAGTTTAGCCCGCCCACACCGGTTGCCCGTTGCCTGAAGCTGATGCAACAAGGCAAAACTGACTTAATGGCAGGCTTATTGTGGTCGGAGCAGCGTGAACAGTTTATTTTGTTATTGCCTTTTGATGAAGCAAGGCCAGATGCTTTGTTTCGCGCGAATAATCAGCAGCCGATAGAAAATATGGCTGCCCTGAATGGTAAAACCGTTGCCCTTGCCGCAGACCGCCATTACCGCAAAAATTTAATGCAGGTACTGCAACAACATCAGCTGAAAGTAAAAACAGTGCCAAATCTGGAGCAAGCGCTGGCGCTGTTACATTATGGTGATGTCGACCTGGTAGTGGGGCCACAACATATCACGCTGAATTTACTGAAAAACAACCCACGCCTGGCGGAAAATATCAGCTTAAATTCATGGCAATTTGAACAGGATAAAAGTCAGCAAAATCATCTGGGCTTGTCCCGTCTCAGCGCCCACTTTGCTTTGCATCACAAAATCAGCCAGCAATTGCAGCTGATGGTGCAACAAAAGCAAACTCACTTTTATGCCGACTAACTTTTATGCCCGCCAACTTTTTGCCAGCAAATAAAGCCGCCAGCGAAACCATGCGCTTTTAACGGCAATTCGGTATGATACGTTTTTGTATCTTTCAGTCAGGACATTGATTTTGCAACGAACTTTACTGGCAAATCTGGCCATCGCCGAACTGAAAGGTGTCGGCGCCAAAACAGCTGAGCTGCTGGCCAAACTGGGTATAGTTTCGGTGCAGGATTTATTATTCCACCTGCCCCTTCGTTATGAAGATCGCACCCGCATTTGCGCCATCAAAGATGTATGGCCGGCACAACAAGTGTCAGTGCAGGGCGAAGTGGTGAGCAGCGACATCACTTTTGGCAAGAGACGCAGTTGGGTTGTGGTACTGCAAGATGGCAGCGGCAGTATCACGTTGCGCTTTTTTCACTTTAGTGCTGCACAAAAAAATGCTGTCACACCCGGTGTCAGGTTACGTTGTTTTGGCGAAGTCAAACGGGGTATGCGGGGTGTAGAAATGCTGCACCCCGAATACAAAGTGGTCAAAGATGAAGGCCCGCTGGAAGTGGCTGAAACCCTGACCCCGGTTTACCCCACCACTGAAGGTTTAAAACAAGCCAGCTGGCGCAATCTGACCGATCAGGCATTGATTGAACTCAGACGTTGCCACCCGGAAGAATTTTTAGCACCGGTACTGCCGCCACAGGCCTGGTCTCTCACGCAGGCGCTTTCTTATTTACACCGGCCACCGCCGGATGCGTCGTTACAACTGTTAGAAGCAGGCCAACATCCGGCGCAGCAACGACTGATTTTTGAAGAGCTGGTGGCACAACAGCTGAGTATGTTGCAACTGCGCAGCCAGTGCCGCAGCCAGCAAGCCCGTGCTTTTGCACCTGACAACAACATCACCCCGGCATTTTTAGCCAGTTTAGCTTTTCACCCGACAGGAGCGCAGCAGCGGGTAGTGGCAGATATTCTGCACGACCTGAACAAAAACGAACCTATGCTGCGGCTGGTGCAAGGTGATGTCGGCTCCGGCAAAACGCTGGTGGCGGCCTTAGCCGCTTTACCGGTGATTGCCGCAGGTGCCCAGGTGGCGTTAATGGCGCCCACTGAATTATTGGCGGAACAACATGCCGGCACATTTCGCCGTTGGTTTGAGCCATTGGGTATTCAGGTGGCTTGGCTGGGTGGCAAAACCAAAGGCAAAGCCCGTGAAGCTGAACTTGCTGCTAT
>JAYRUI010000536.1:0-2036 GCA_041919175.1 Rheinheimera sp.
TGTGTGATAAAACCGGCATCAACTTTGATGATTTCTGGAAACTCGATTCTGACGCCGAGGTGTATCACTTTATCGGCAAAGACATTATTTATTTCCACAGCTTGTTTTGGCCAGCCATGTTAGACGGTGCCGGTTACCGCAAGCCAAGCAGCGTGTTTGCCCATGGTTTTGTCACTGTAAACGGTGCCAAGATGTCCAAATCCCGTGGCACTTTTATTAAAGCCCGCACTTATCTGGACAATTTAAACCCTGAGTATCTGCGTTATTATTTTGCGTCAAAACTCACCTCAGGCATCGTCGATCTGGATTTAAACCTGGAAGACTTTTCACAAAAAGTGAACGCCGATTTGGTAGGTAAAGTCGTCAATATCGCCAGCCGCTGCGCCAGCTTTATCAGCAAAAAATTCGACAGCACCTTGTCGGCTGACATTGCCGAGCCAGAGCTGCTGGCAGAATTTGTGGCACAAGGTGAAAGTATTGCCGCTTCATTTGAGCAACGTGAATATGCCCGTGCTATCCGCGACATTATGGCGCTGGCTGACAAAGCCAATCAGTATATTGACGCTAAAGCGCCCTGGGTGCTGGCCAAAGACGAAACTAAACAACTGGAAACGCATCAGGTTTGCTCTATGGGCATCAACCTGTTCCGCGTACTGATGCATTATTTAAAACCTGTACTGCCGGCCATGGCGGCTGAAGTAGAAGCCTTTTTAAATATTGAACTGCGCTGGGATAATTACCAGCATGCTTTGGTCAATCACCGCATTAATACTTTTAAAGCCTTGATGCAGCGGGTTGATCCGTTAAAAGTTCAAGCCATGGTCGATGCGTCCAAAGAGAATCTGCAAGCAGCTGAACCTGCAAAAGCTGCCAGCCCAACTGCTGCAAAAGCCGAAGTAAAAACAGCAACGACTGACGCAGCAGGCTATGAGCCTTTAGCACCGATGATCCAGTTTGATGATTTTGCCAAACTTGATTTACGGGTTGCCCGTATTGTCAGTGCTGAACACGTGGAAGGCGCCGACAAACTGGTCAAACTGCAACTGGATTTAGGTTTTGAACAACGTCAGGTCTTTGCCGGTATTAAATCAGCTTACGATCCTGCCGATTTAGTCGGTCGCTTAACTGTGATGGTGGCTAACCTGGCACCACGCAAAATGCGTTTTGGTATGTCCGAAGGTATGGTGATGGCCGCAGGCCCTGGTGGCAGCGAAATCTACCTGCTCACGCCGGATGATGGCGCAACCCCGGGTATGCAGGTGAAATAAAGGGGTGTGTTTACACCCAACCATCATCAGGAACAACATCACAACAAGTTAGTTGTATAACCAACATCATTGAAGTTGCAGGTAGGCGACGAGTAAGTGAGACCCCGCGATCATAGTTTCCTATGTGACCGGGGCGAACGTACGAAGGCAACAACCCTGCGGCTTTAAGGATGAAGGTTATATTCAGGCTTAAGGACAGCAGATGTCTGCCACTATCCGCTCATTCTCTTCATTATATTTAGCCACCTTGCTGATGGTATTGGCGGCAGGTTTACTCACCACTTATCTGGGTTTGCGTCTGGCAGCTATTGATGTGTCCAAAATCTGGATTGGCGCCATGATGTCGGCGTATTACCTCGGGCTGGTGGCGGGATCGAAGATTGGTCACAGGCTTATTGCCAGAGTCGGCCATATCCGGGCTTTTGTGGCAACAGCAGGTATTGTGACAGCTTCGGCATTGGGTCATGCGCTGATTGACGATTTAAACGTCTGGTTATTACTGCGCCTTGTGGTCGGTATTTGTATGATGTGCCAGTACATGGTGCTGGAAAGCTGGCTCAACGAGCAGGCCGATAGTAAAAACCGCGGCACCGTGTTCGCGAGCTACATGATTGTTTCTTATCTTGGCTTAGTGCTGGGTCAGGGCGCCATGAGCCTCAACCCTGAACTCACCATTAAACCTCTGTTATTAGTCGCAATTTGCTTTGCGCTTTGTATAGTGCCGTTAGCGCTCACCCGTCGTATTCACCCACAACCGATGCGCCCTGC
>JAYRUI010000537.1:0-2036 GCA_041919175.1 Rheinheimera sp.
ACCAGCGGCACACCGGCTTTACTCATAATTTCTTTGGTGGCACTTTTACTGCCCATAGCTGCAATAGCAGGCACCGGTGGACCAATAAACACCACACCGGCTTTGGCGCAGGCTTCGGCAAAACCTTCGTTCTCCGATAAAAAACCATAACCAGGGTGTACAGCTTTAGCACCGGACTTTTGGGCTATTTCCAGAATTTTGTCGGCACGTAAATAAGATTCTTTGCTCGGTGCCGGGCCTAATAAATAAGCTTCGTCCGCCATTTGCACATGACGGGCGTTGGCATCGGCTTCTGAATAGACAGCCACACAACGAATACCCAGCTGATGCGCCGTTTTAATGACACGACAGGCAATTTCGCCGCGGTTGGCTATTAAAATTTTATCAAACATATTAAGCCTGTCCTTTTGAGTCTGTTGCTGCGCCAGTATCGGAGTCGTTGAGCTGCCATGCCGGCGTGCGTTTTTGCAGAAAGGCCGATAAACCTTCCTGACCTTCGCTGGATACCCGGATTTGCGCGATACGGCGGCTGGTTTCGTCAATTAATGCTTGAGTTGTCGGCTGATTGGCCACGGTGAAAATTAAGGCTTTTGCCGCTTTTACCGCAGCAGGGCTGTTGGCGAGCAGGGTTTGCACCATCGCATCCGACACGCCGTGCAGTTCATCGTCGCTGACCAGCTGATGCAGCAAACCTAAATGCAAAGCTTCAGCGGCAAAAAAACGTTCGGCCGTTAAAAAATACCGGCGGCTGGCACGTTCGCCCATGGCACGCACCACATAAGGGCTGATCACAGCCGGTATTAAACCAATTTTGACTTCGCTTAAACAAAAACTGGCTTTGTCACTGGCAATGGCAATATCACAACAAGCCACTAAACCGACTGCGCCACCAAAGGCCGCACCTTGCACCAGAGCAAGGGTTGGGGCAGGGAAGTTGTCGAGTTTTTGCATCAGCCTGGCAAGTTCGCCGGCGTCCTGCAGATTTTCAGCATAGTTTTTGTCGGCCATGGAGCGCATCCAGCCCAAATCGGCACCGGCGCTGAAGTTTTTGCCGCTCGAGCGCAGCAATAACACCCGAACATCCGGGTTTGCTGCAAACAAATCCAGTGCCTGAATCAGCTCCTGAATCATTTTATCGTCAAAGGCGTTATGCACTTCAGGGCGATTCAGCACCAGCTGCGCCACACCGCGCGGGTCGATGGAAGTGCTGATGTAATTAAAATTCTGCTTCTGCATTATCAGCTCCCGTTACATGCGGAACACGCCAAAGCGTGTATCTTCTATAGGCGCGTTCAGTGATGCCGCCAGCGCCAGGCCTACCACCATGCGGGTTTGCGCCGGGTCGATAATGCCATCGTCCCATAACCGGCCAGAGGCGTAATAAGGATGACCTTGCTGCTCGTACTGCTCGATAATAGGTTTTTTAAGCGCCGCTTCAGCGTCCGCCGATAAAGTTTCGCCTTTACGGGCTAAACCATCTTTAGTCACCTGCGCCATCACGCCAGCAGCTTGCTCGCCACCCATCACCGAAATACGCGCATTTGGCCACATCCACATCATGGTAGGGTCGTAAGCGCGACCACACATACCGTAGTTACCGGCACCATAAGAGCCGCCAATCAGCACCGTAAATTTTGGTACTTTGGCACAGGAAACTGCTGTAACCATTTTGGCGCCATGCTTGGCAATACCTTCAGCTTCGTATTTTTGTCCAACCATAAAACCAGTGATGTTTTGCAGGAACAGCAGTGGAATTTTGCGCTGGCAACAGAGCTCAATAAAATGCGCGCCTTTTTGCGCTGACTCAGAAAATAAAATGCCGTTATTGGCAACTATGCCCACAGGATTGCCAAAAATTCGGGCAAAACCACAGACTAAAGTAGGGCCATAAAGCTGTTTAAATTCATCAAAATCAGAGCCATCGACAATACGGGCGATGACTTCACGCACATCAAATGGTTTTTTCAGGTCGGTGCCGACAATACCGTATAACTCTTTGGCATCAAACAATGGCTCCTGCGAAGGTTTAACATCCC
>JAYRUI010000538.1:0-2025 GCA_041919175.1 Rheinheimera sp.
TGTTGAAACCCTGGAGCTGCTGCACCAGCATTACCCGGATGACGTGTTGTGTTTTGTCATTGGCATGGATTCACTCTGTGCTTTTCAAAGCTGGCACCGATATCAGGATATTTTGAGCTTGTGCCATTTATTGGTTTGTCAGCGCCCCGGTTATCAACAGAATGCCGAAGCCCGGACCTTATTAAAAAGCCACGGTGCCACTGATATAAAAGAACTTACAGAGCAAAAGTCAGGCAAAATCCTGCTGCTGGATAACCCGCTATTTGATATTTCGGCCACCCAAATCCGCACAGCTTTTACTGCAAATCAACAAAACACGCCATCGCCTTCGCTACAAATTCCACAAGTGCTGGCTTATATCCAACAGCATCGGTTGTATCAGGTATAACTGGCAGGAAAAAGCTGTTAAAATGCCGCGTTTATAGCGCACAGCCATGGGGTATACCAAGTGCAGACTCAACAATTAATCGCTTTTGTGGTCGACAAAATTGACGATATGAAAGCAAAAGACATTGTACAACTCGATGTCAAAGGCAAATCAACTGAAACCGAATGCATGGTGGTGTGTTCAGGCACTTCAAACCGCCACACCCGTTCAGTGGCTGCTTACCTTATTCAGGAAGCCAAAAAAGCCGGTTTACATATTCTGGGTGTTGAAGGTGAAAAAAGCGGTGACTGGGTACTGGTTGATTTAGGCGAAGTGGTTGTTCACGTGATGCTTGATGAAAGCCGTGGTTTTTACCAGCTGGAAAAACTCTGGGCCGCATAAGTTCATGAAGTTAATGCTGATTGCAGTTGGTCAAAAAATGCCAGCCTGGGTCTCCACCGCCTACGAAGAATATGCCCGTCGTTTTCCAAGGGATTTACCGCTGGAGCTTGTTGAAATTCCGGCCGGTAAACGTGGAAAAAATGCCGATATCAAACGTATTCTGGAACTTGAAGGTGAAAAAATGCTGGCTGCTGTACCCAAAGGCAGCCGCATCATCACACTTGAAGTGGAAGGTGGTAACTGGAGCAGCCCACAGCTTGCACAGAAGCTGGAGCAATGGCAAATGGATGGCCGTGATGTGTGTTTATTGGTCGGCGGGCCTGAAGGTCTGGCACCTGCCTGTATTGCCGCCAGTGAAGCAAAATGGTCGTTATCCGCATTAACCATGCCGCATCCTTTGGTGCGGGTGGTATTGGCTGAAAGCCTGTACCGCGCCTGGAGTATCAGCACTAACCATCCGTATCATCGCGAGTAGTCATGCGCAAAAGCCGTATTGCCATTGCAGATCACGTTGCAGAAGCCCTGCTGTTTAACCGGCGGGTGCTGTTTGCTTTTGTGGTGGTGATATTGTTGTTTGGCGTGCTGCTGCTGAACTTATATCAGCTGCAGGTTGTCAGGTACGAAGAATACTCGACCAGAGCCGATGGCAACCGCATCAAACTGGTGCCTTTATCGCCCAACCGCGGCATGATATTCGACCGTAACGGTGTGCTGCTGGCAGAAAACAGCCCGGTGCATTCACTGGAACTTATTCCGGAGCAGGTGGAGGATTTACCTGCCACTGTTGCTGAACTTGCCAAACTTATCGCCATTGACGAAGAGCAACAACAGGCGTTTTTTAAAGAAGTGAAACAACAACGCCGTTTTAAAAGTATTGCGCTCAAAGAACACCTGACCGAAAAAGAAGTGGCAGTTCTGGCTGTACATCTGCATCAATTTCATGGGGTTACACTGGAAGCCCGCCTCACCCGCAATTACCCTTATGGCGACCTGCTGACCCATGCCTTGGGTTACATCGGCAAAATTAACGAAAAAGAATACAAACAACTGGAAGAATCCCAACAAAGCGCCAACTACGCGGCCAGCCGTGATATTGGTAAAGTAGGCCTGGAGAAATTCTACGAAAACCAGCTGCATGGCACTGTGGGTTACCAGGAAGTGGAAGTGAACAGCCGGGGTCGTGTCATTCGTACCTTGCGCGAACAACCCGCTATTTCGGGTGATGACCTGATCCTTTCACTCGATTTAGGTTTACA
>JAYRUI010000539.1:0-1973 GCA_041919175.1 Rheinheimera sp.
GTGCAAAACAACAAAGGCTGCCTCTGCAGCCTTTGTTTTGTGCCAGAATAAATCGTCCCTCAGACAAACAAAGCTTTGGCTTCGGCCACAGCTTCAGCAATATGCGCATCCTGCATAAAATTGCGTGTTGGAATAAGCCCCAACTGCACATAGTGATCGATGAGCTTATCAGCGTCACGCCCGTCGCGGTAAAAACCTAATGACAACAAACCCAGCCTGACAAAATCGGTATAAGCCACCTGAGTTTCACAAAGCGGCTGCCGCCACAAGCTCACCACCTCGATAAAGGTCTCTGCAAAATCCCAGCGTCTGAGAATCGCAACCCCGATACGGGACGCCAGCTCATCGGTGGCTTTTTGTAAAAAGACCGGTTCGGCAAATACTTCCGGGTATTTTTCCGCTTCAACCAGAATAGGTAAGACGCCAATCCGGTGTACCAAAGCCGCCAGAGTTAAAGTGTCCAGATTCAGATTGTCGTGTTTATGTTTGGGCAAATAATTTTTCAGGCAAGCCATAGCCACACAAGTGACATGAACTGTGTCACGCCAGAGCGCAGCCATCGTCTGAGCCACTTCGGCTGTATTGCTGACAAACAGCTGTTCCAGCGCCATGGCGGTGGCGATATTTTTCACCTGACTTAAACCAATCCGGGTAACGGCCTGATTCAGCGTAGACACTTTAATACTGCGGCCAATAAAAGCACTGTTGGCTATTTTGATCATGCGGGCTGCGAGGGCCGGATCCCGCGAAATCACTTCGGACATCGCATGCAGATTTACATCCGGATCGTCCGCCGCCTGTCGCACCCTGACCGCAATTTCCGGCAAGGTTGGCAATACCAGCATATTGGTCGCCAGTTTTTCCATAAGTAATGTCATCAACGCATGTTCAGCAGACATATCAAATCCTTTGTAGTCAAAAACCTGCCCAATGCTGACAAATAGCTGCCAGTTCGCTGTCGCTATATGGCACAGCCGGACATTTTCCCCAGACGGGTGCAGGCCAGGCCGGGTCATTGGAAAAACGGGCAATATGATGCAGATGTAACTGCGGCACCATGTTTCCAAGTGCTGCGACATTCAGTTTATCGGGCTGAAACTCGCTGCGTAATAACAAACTGAGTTTACTGCTTTCCTGCCCCAGCTGCTGTTGTTCTTGTGGTGTTAAATCAATGATATCGCGGACACCAACCCGCCTTGGCACCAGTAAAAACCAGGGATAGTTTTTATCATTAATGATTCTGAGCTGGCATAAAGGCCAATCAGCCAGCCAGATTGAATCTTTTGCCAGTTGTGGGTGTAATTCAAAAGTTGTCATCGTCATTACTTCTATCGCTTTCAGGCTTGGGCCTGGGCAATTGGTTGAGGTGCAATGGCGTGTTGCATTCTGCTTATCAGCAGCTGACAAGCCAAAACGTCGGCAATTTTAGCTGAGAGTTCAAGCTCGGCAGCAAGCTTGGTAATTTCCGGAAAGCCCATACTGCCAGCACAACCTTTCAGACTATGGGCTTCATACTGAAGTTTTGCCAACTCACCTTGTTGCTGAAAGCCTTCCAGCTCAGACAATAAGGCCGGTAAGCGCTCAGCAAAATCACGTTTTAACGCAATAATGGCCGGGTCTTGCTCAAGACGTAACGCCAGTTCTTCTTCCAGCGTACGTTCTTTTTGGGTGTATTGATTGATCATGGCGTAAAAGTCCTTTTGTACTATGGGTTTTGCCAGCAAAGCCTGACATCCGGCCTGCAAATATCGTTGGTGATCTTCCCGCATCACATTGGCAGTCAGCGCAATCACCGGCACTTCAATACCGGCATGGCGAATAAGCCGCGTTGCTTCTTCACCGCCCATTTCGGGCATCTGCATATCCATAAAGACCAGGTCAAACTCGTGGCGCAGCAACTGCTCAACCGCCTGATGACCGTTGGATACCATGGTAAATTCAGCATCAATTTTTCTGAGCAACACCGAAACCAG
>JAYRUI010000540.1:0-1969 GCA_041919175.1 Rheinheimera sp.
GGAATTCGGGCCGTGGCTGACAAAATTCACCCTACGTACCACCACATCAGTACAAAGCACCGGATTTAATAACCAAAAAGGCGAATTGCGGATAGTCACACCTTCCACCAACACCTTCTGGCAGCGGTAAGGCTGAATAAAGGGCGGTCTTAAAAAGTTCGGGGTGAGCACCCTATCCGCCACAGGCACACCAGCCTCGGCCATGGCAAATAACGGCGCGCGGCTTTGTTGTTGATCTGTGCTGGCATCCAACAACCAGGGTGTATGTTTCCATTTGCCTTTCCAGGGCCACCAACTTTGATTGCTGCCACCCCCTTCCAGAATACCTTCACCGGTGATGGCAATATTCTGCTCTTCATAGGCATAAATCAGCGGTGAATAGCCCATCAGCTCCACACCTTCCCAGCGGGTACGCACATAAGGCAAATAAGCTTTGGGATCAACGGAAAAAGCCAGAACAGCGTTTTTTTCCAGATGCAGGTTTACATTGGATTTTAGATAAATAGCCCCGGTCAGCCAGCGTCCGGCGCTGACCACCACCCGGCCACCGCCGGCCTGATGACAAGCTGCAATAGCTGCGGCTATCGCTGCAGTTGCATCTTGTCCGGCGACAGCGCCAAAGTTGCTGATATAAAAATCTTTATTAGCAAACTGGGTCGGCTGAATGCTTTGAATAATGGCATCCGCTGCGGCATCCAGTCTGGCGGTCTCAGCTGCAGCTGCTGAGTTGTCGCCTGATTGACTGGCAGGTTTAGTGCCCGAAGCGGCGACCTTTGTCGAACGAACCGGCATCTGACAACCAGACAAAAACAGCGGCAGGTTAAGAAAAATCAAGCCTTGCAGCGCTATTTTCAGTTGTTGTCTTTTTTGTGCATTCATCGGTTTTTTCTCTTGCTGCTGCAGATGTCATACAACAATGACACTGTGAATCTTTGCTAATATAACGCATCTGCCACCGGTGGCAATAGCCTGACAATTTTTTTTGCCACCGCTAGCAGCTACCAGACAATTTGTTTCAGATATGAAATTCACCGGTTTTTTGCAGGCGATGCATTTTCTGCAATAACAAAAGCATTGATCTGTCGCAAAGTGATTGTTTTAAAAAGAAAGATAACTACCGAAACTTGGACTACGCTTGGAAGGCTTCTTGATAAGAAAAGTAGGATACACGATGAAAACAAGAGTTTTACCAGGAAAACGAAAACTACTGATCACCTCAGCGCTACTCACCACGCTCTTTTCGCAACCACTGCTCGCCGAAGTTAAATTAAATGGTTTTGCCTCTGTCCGCGGCACTTCGGTGAACACGGATGGCGGTCTTGAGCCCTTCCCGGGTTTTGAAGAAGGAGAACTGTCGTTTAAACCAGAATCTTTATTTGCCATACAGGCACAAGCCGATTTAGGCGAAGGTTTGTCAGCAACTGTGCAACTCTTTGGTGAAGGCCGCAGCGACTTTGAAATTGAAGCACGCTGGGCTTATTTGAGTTATCAGCTCAGTGACACCCACCGCTTAAGTGCCGGCCGCTTTGCCAACCCTATTTTTCATCAGTCTGAATATGAAAAAGTAGGGTATGCCCACAACTTTTCCCGTTTACCCAAAGCGGTTTATATCGACTTTGACTTCAGCACTATTGAAGGTATTGCGCTCGACAGCCAGTTTACTGTCGGCGACTACAGCCTCTCAACCAAAGTGTTGTACGGCTCCTGGTCCGGAGAGTCCTTTAGCGCCGTCACCAACAACTTTGTTGATTTTGGCATGGACAATATTTTCAGTGCCAATGCCACACTGGCAGGAGATTGGTGGCAACTGTTTGGTGGCGTATTTGCCGCCGAAATAGCAGGCGCTTCCATCGACAGCAGCACTGTGTTCCCGCTGGCAACACCAGGGATTAATCTGGCACAAAGCATGGGCGCGACCGCAGCACAAGTGAATGATTTTAAATCTAAAATTGGCTGGGATGGCAAAGAT
>JAYRUI010000541.1:0-1950 GCA_041919175.1 Rheinheimera sp.
TACGGTTACCAGGCGCGCCAGGGCCTACAGCGTGGTTCAGCTGAGTACCATTCACTGCAGTCACCTGAAAAATTAATCCCCACTGTGAATCACAGGCCATGGCAATATCGTTAGGCACTATCTGCGCGAGGTTTTGGTTGATCACCATAGCCGGATTGCCAAGTGGGTTATGGCTGACGATTGAAGCACTGAGCCCCCGGCCATACATCAGCAGCAATGCGTCTGTACCTGCCAAAGGCGCTACTGCGCCATTACTAAAATTTGGAAAAGCGTTAAATTCAAAACCCTGAATGCCGCCTGTCCAGTTATTCCACCAGACCAAAGGCGGGTTAAGTGCATTAAATACATGCGGCGGTATGACGTTGTTGCAACCAAAATAACCGGCGTGTTGCACGTCCTGGCTCAACAGCTGAAAACTCACCTGACTGGCCTGCTGCAAATTGGCAATTTGCTGATTCATTTGATTGGTATTGTTGTTGGAGATATAAACCCCGACCACAGCACCCACCACAAAAATGCCAAGCAACATGGCAATCATCAGTTCTGTCAGAGAAAAACCAGCTGAGGTTTTATACTGTTTTAACATCGGTTAAATCCTTGCCACGTGCGTAATTGTCATACTGGCTCTGCCGCCCAGCGCTCTGGAGTCATCCCACTGCACTGTGACAGTGTAAGTACGGGTGCCCTGATCATAAGAAACAGCGCCACAACTGGTGCCTGCGCCGCCAAAAGCGGTCTGAATTTCGCTGATCCAGTTGGCATGCTCAATACTTTGAAGGCTGCCACCTGGCGATAGTGCATTACATTGCAAGCTCAGGGTGTAACTGCCATTCACAGCAGCAACAGCATTGGCGCGAATCCGCTCCCCCATACTGCTGGCCAGTAACACCGCCATAGTGCGCTGGTGCGCGCTTTGGGTATTGCGGATATTGGCCGTTTGTAAACCAGCCACCCCAAGTAACCCCACCGATAACACCAATACGGCAATTAAAACTTCCAGCAGAGACACGCCCCTCTGGCGCTGAATTTGTCTTTGTGACACGGCATAAAAACGAGATGTCATAAAAGCGTCCTTTTTAATGCGGTTAAGCACAAACACCGCCTGCATCAGACGACACCACTAAAATGCGGCCACCTGAATCAAACTGCAGATCGCGGATATTTGGATTGGTTTGTTTTTGTGCCACACAAATGCGGATTTGCCCTGATAACGGCGTGTTATTCTGCGGCATTCTGGCGAGGCCTTGTGCGGTAAAACGAATCGAGTGACCGGCAGCTGTCAGGTTGGCATCAGACGAAATTCTCATAGGGGCCGGCGGAAAAATGCCAGAGCGCAATGCCGGCACAACAGGCGCGCCATTGGCAATAGCGGCAGTTTGCACTATCCAGCCTTCCCAGCCGCTGGCCGCTGGTGGTGTGCAGGTCATATTGTTATTGGAGTGGCAAAACACCACAGGTTGATTCAGCCGGATGGCTTCGCTGCGGGCGTACACTAACGCAGTGCGGATTTCCTGCACCTGACCACTGAGTTTATTGCCCCCTATTAAGGCACTGAACGACGGTATCACCACAGCTAAACCTATTGCTAATATCGCCATAGTAACCATCAGTTCTATGAGTGTTACACCGCGCTGATACAACTTCTTCTCTGGCAGCACCTGCTTTCTCCCCTTTCGCTGTTGCTCTTCGTCAACATATTGGTAACCCGAGCTTAATCTAACGCGACATCTTGTTGCCAGAACAGTCTTTTCCGACCAACGGAAAAAACAGCCGATAAACGGTCAGATAAAATACAGCAGGAGATTAACTGTTACCGGCCAGCAATTGGCGGATTTTGCTGAGTTCACGCCGGCTGATTTCGAGGCGCTGTTCACATTGCCAGAGTTCCAGTAAATGTTTACCGTCCGGGCTTTGATGCAGGGCTTTAATGCGGCGTTTCAGCACTAAAGT
>JAYRUI010000542.1:0-1933 GCA_041919175.1 Rheinheimera sp.
TATGCTCACCGGCCCCTGTTGGCGTGAAACTCAGCTCTTCGTCCACAATAAAATCACTGGGCTCACTGCGTAACAACGCCGTGGCTGAAGGTTCACCATATAAATATGCCAAGGGGGCAAATTCAGGCACTATCACAGGGCGGGTAACACCTGTGGTGGAAGCTGATACATCCGCATTTAAATCGGCATCTGTGGTTTTATTCAGCTCCGACATCAGGCTTGCACCAACAGCACCACGGCTTCAACGGCAATACCTTCTTTGCGGCCAACAAACCCCAGTTTTTCGGTGGTGGTAGCTTTCACATTCACCTGCATCAAATTCGTTTCTAAATCTAACGCCAGCACTTCACGCATGGCGTTGATGTGCGGCGCCATTTTCGGCGCCTGCGCCATAATAGTTACATCCAGATTACCTATCTGATACCCGAGGGTTTTAACATCGCTAAATACTTTGCGTAGCAAAATACGGCTGTCGATGCCTTTAAAAGCGGCATCTGTGTCGGGGAAATGATGACCAATATCACCAAGAGCAACAGCGCCCAGCAAAGCGTCTGCCACAGCATGCAGCACCACATCACCATCTGAGTGCGCTAACAACCCCTGAGAATAATCAATTTTTACACCACCTAGTGTAATAGGGCCTTCACCGCCAAAAGCGTGTACGTCAAAACCGTGTCCAATCCGAAAAGGGATCATTGTTGCTCCAGATAAAAACGAGCCAGCAGCAAATCTTCGCTCTGGGTAATTTTGATATTGTCAGCACGACCGCTGACCAACAGCACAGGTAAACCAGCCCATTCCAGCGCCGAAGCTTCGTCGGTAACTACAGCGCCACTTTGCAGTGCACGTTCTACGGTTTGTCTGAGCTGTTCAGTGGGGAAAAGTTGCGGCGTCAGCGCATGCCAGAGTGCGGAGCGCTCAACGGTATGCAGCACCTGGGTATTTTCCAGTGTACCCATACTGCGTTTCATGGTGTCGCGCACCGGTGTTGCCAGGATGCCCCCGCAACCGGAATCCAGGCAGCGTTTGATCAGCTTTTGAATATCGGCAACCTGCACCAAAGGCCTGGCGGCGTCGTGCACCAGCACCCAGGGATACTTATTGGCATCTATCGCCATTAAAGCAGCAAGTACAGAGTCGGCACGTTCGTTGCCACCTGTCACCCGATGGATATCGGGCCGCAGCGCTAAAGGGGTGGCTGCAAAATAAGGGTCGTCTTTGGCAAGCGCCAGCCAGACAGGCCCCAACTCAGGCACCTGGCGCAAACGTTGAACTGTATGCTCCAGAATTGTTTTACCAAATAGCTCTAAATATTGTTTGGGTCTGTCGGCTTGCATGCGCTGACCAACACCTGCGGCAGGGATCACCACAGCGATGGTCATTTTTTACCTTGCGGAGTTAATAAGCGGAAAAACACTTCATCTTGCTTGATAAGGCCAAGCTCATTGCGGGCACGTTCTTCAATAGAATCCAGGCCTTGCTGCAAATCCGCCACATCGGCCTGCAACATTTTATTGCGTTTTTCCAGCTCCAGATTGCTGCTCTGGTGGGTGCGTAACTCTTCTTTATGCTGCAGATATTCTTTGACGCTGTGCTGACCGAACCAAAGCCGGTACTGCAAAGCGGCACATAAAGTCAGCAGGATCAAAAGCAATAAACGCATACAACACCAGTCAGTTCAGGATTGGCTTTATTATGAAGGCTTCCCCCGCTGCTGAAAAGCCCCGACATTTGCTATTTCTGGCGGATTTGCCCTATTTGCCGGCTTTTACCGGCTTAACGCAGTTCTTTTTTTGCCTGATGGGGTTTGGCAAAGTTTTGCCAGTTCAACCGGCTGGCCAACAGCAACTCACGCAAGCTGAGTAACCTGGGGGTCTTGCGTTCCTGATTACGCCACTGATGGCCACAACACACAGCCACCAACACAGTTTTG
>JAYRUI010000543.1:0-1892 GCA_041919175.1 Rheinheimera sp.
TCTTGCCGGTGCTTTATTGGTTGGCGCCGCTATTGGCCGTAGCCTGGCTTTTGCCTGGGATAAACCTGCGCTGGCTGTGCATCATATGGAAGGCCATTTATTAGCACCTATGCTGGAGGCTAATCCGCCGGCTTTTCCTTTTATTGCGCTGCTGGTTTCGGGTGGTCATACCCAATTGGTAAAAGTGGATGGCATTGGTTTGTATGAGCTTTTGGGTGAGTCCGTTGATGATGCTGCAGGCGAAGCCTTTGATAAAACAGCGAAATTGATGGGACTGGATTATCCTGGTGGCCCTTTGCTTGCCAAACTGGCGCTGCAGGGGGATGGTACTAAATACAAGTTCCCGCGCCCGATGACCGACAGACCCGGGCTGGATTTTAGTTTTAGCGGTTTAAAAACAGCAGCGGCCAATGTGATTGCCAGCGAAGGCAATAGTCCGGTCGTGCAGGCCGATATAGCAGCTTCATTTCAACAGGCTGTGGTGGATACACTGGTCTTTAAATGCCGCCGCGCGTTAAAAGAAACCGGTCTGAAAAGGCTGGTTGTTGCAGGCGGCGTCAGCGCCAATCAGTCGCTGCGCGAACAGCTTGAGCAGTTATTAAAAAGCCTCAAAGGTGAGGTGTATTATCCACGCAAAGAATTTTGCACCGACAACGGCGCCATGATTGCGTATGCCGGTTATCAGCGTCTCGCGGCTGGCCAACAGCAGGATTTAACCATAGGCGTGACACCGCGCTGGCCTATGACACAACTGCCGCCGCTTTAATACTGCTGTGCGCTGAAGGTTTATTGCATGTTATTGATGATCGACAATTACGACTCTTTTACCTACAACCTGGTGCAATATTTTGCAGAGCTCGGGCAGGACGTTGTGGTGCGGCGTAATGACGATATTTCGCTGGCTGAAATCACCACCCTGGCACCTGAATATCTGGTGATTTCACCTGGCCCATGCACACCAAACGAAGCCGGCATTTCGCTGCAGGCGATTGAGCATTTTGCCGGTAAAATTCCAATTTTAGGGGTTTGCTTAGGCCATCAGGCGATAGCTCAGGCATTTGGGGCACGCGTGGTGCGCGCCAGAGAAGTGATGCATGGTAAAAACTCTTTGATCCAACACAATAACAGGTCGGTGTTTCAGGGCTTAAATAACCCCTTGAGTGTAACCCGGTATCATTCTTTGGTGGTTGCTGCCGATACCGTAACAGATGATTTTGTTGTTACGGCCTGGACTCAAACTGCCGAAGGTCAAATGGATGAAATTATGGGCATGATGCACCGCAGTTTGCCGCTGCATTCTGTGCAGTTCCACCCGGAAGCAATACTCACAGAACAAGGGCATCAGCTTCTGGCGAATTTTTTAGCAATTACCGGCCAGAACGTCGCTCTTTGTTGAGCGCTGGTTGACAGCTTCAGGGGCAGATCGCACACTGCCCGCTTACCGAACTATGGGGTCTCTATCCAGCATGTCGCTTGCAGTAGTTTTACAACAGCGTTTTTTTGATTGCATTCTTGAAGTCAGTCCGGAGCAAACGCGTTTTGGCGTGAAAAGAGCGCAACAAGGCGCTTTTGATGCCAAAGATAAACGTACCTTATTGGCCGTTGAACAACAGGCCGCGCAAAGCCGTCAGGCTGGCGCTGCTGCCAAACAACAGTTTCTGGAGTTTACCCAGGCGCATTTGCACGATCAGGTGGCCGAAGAGTTGTTTTTAAAACTCAGCAAATTTGAAACTGTGGCCAACACAGTGTTTAGTCTGGCGGAAGGTTTTCCGGCTGTGCTGGATGCCCTCAGCGCCCGTGCTGTAACGCTGTCTCAGCTGGAAAATTTAATTGCGCCTGTTGACTGGTTAAAAGAAGACTTAATAAAGCTGGCGAATCAGCCGCAATACCGC
>JAYRUI010000544.1:0-1874 GCA_041919175.1 Rheinheimera sp.
TTCAACCAAACGCCGTTACCTGTATTTATCCGGCTGGATGATTGCGGCTTTGCGTTCTGAATTTGGCCCGCAGCCTGATCAGTCGATGCATGAAAAAACTGCGGTGCCAGCGCTGATTGAAGAGCTGTACACCTTTTTACGTCAGGCCGATGCCCGCGAGCTCGGTGGCTTATTCCGTGAGTTAGACGCAGCCCGCGCTGCTGACGATCAGGCGAAAGTTGCTGCAGTCCAGAGCAAAATCGACAATTTTGAAACTCATGTAGTGCCTATTATTGCCGACATTGACGCCGGTTTTGGTAACGCGGAAGCCACGTATCTGCTGGCGAAAAAAATGATTGAAGCCGGTGCTTGTGCCATTCAGATTGAAAACCAGGTGTCGGATGAAAAACAATGTGGTCACCAGGACGGTAAAGTGACAGTGCCGCACGCTGATTTCCTGGCGAAAATCAACGCAGTACGTTACGCCTTTTTAGAGCTTGGCATTGAAAACGGCATTATTGTTGCCCGTACCGACTCCTTAGGCGCTGGCCTGACGAAACAAATTGCGGTGACCAACGAACCAGGCGATTTAGGCGATTTATACAATAGCTTCCTGGATGGTGATTACATTCAGAGTGCCGATGATATTCAGAACGGCGATGTGGTGGTGAAAGCCAACGGCAAGCTGTTAAAACCAAAACGTTTACAAAGTGGTTTGTTCCAGTTTAAACCGGGTTCAGGTGTAGACCGGGTGGTGCTAGATTGCATCAGCTCTTTGCAACATGGTGCTGATTTATTGTGGATCGAAACGGAAAAACCTCACGTAGGCCAGATTGCCGAAATGGTGGACCGTATTCGTGAAGTGGTGCCAAACGCCAAGCTGGTTTACAACAACAGTCCTTCATTTAACTGGACGTTGAATTTCCGTCAGCAAGTGTTTGATGCATGGCAAAAAGAAGGCAAAGACGTGTCATCTTATGACAGAGCCAAACTGATGAGTGTGGATTACGACAACACTGAGCTGGGAGCCGAAGCCGATGAACGTATTCGTACTTTCCAGGCTGATGGTGCCAAACGTGCCGGTATTTTCCACCACTTAATCACGCTGCCGACTTATCACACAGCAGCGCTGTCTACTGACAATCTGGCCAAAGAGTATTTTGGTGCCGCTGGCATGCTGGGTTATGTGAAGGGTGTGCAGCGTCAGGAAATCCGTCAGGGTATTGCCTGTGTGAAACACCAGAATATGTCGGGTTCTGACATTGGTGATGATCACAAAGAATATTTTGCCGGTGAAGCTGCGTTAAAAGCCGCTGGTAAAGACAACACCATGAATCAGTTTTGAGGGGAATTGATTCATGACCAACCGGCGCTGCACAGACAGCAGCGCCAGAATTGCGATAACAGTTTTACGTGGTCGGGATTGGGACTTGAGGGTCTTCACGACTTTGGCAGCCGCAAGGCTGCCTTTTTTATGCCCGAAAGAGCGGGGATCCGTCAGGCCGGCAGATAGCTCAGCCCAGGAGATAAGTCAGGTTGGTGCTCGGTTGTGTGTTCCAGCTTTGCTGGCGGCTGTTCATGTAGCTGCCATAACAACTGACTGATCCGCACTTTGTGATAAGGCAGTTGCCGCTCTGCTTTACCTGGTTTTTTTAATACCAGAGTTTCGGCCTGGAATTGAATACAAGCTGCTGCCGTTTGAATTTGATTGCCCTGCCGTTGAAAGGGGATTTTCGCGAGATCCAGTCTTTCACATAAGATTGTTTTTACAGCATTTTTGTCCATACTGCCTCCGTCCATACTGTCACCTTTGGCCACCAAGCGCAGGCGCATTGTAGTGGCACAAAGTGACAATCTGTTGGCAGTTATTTGACGCTTTTGCAAAAGTGAAATTG
>JAYRUI010000545.1:0-1873 GCA_041919175.1 Rheinheimera sp.
AGCAAGCCATCACACTGGCGCCTGGTGAGATGCTGGCACTTCCTGCATCTGTGGCAGGAGATGAACAAACGGGCGTGAACGCAGGTTGACGATTGCAGTTTGATACACTGCGGCAATCTGTCGTTTATCAAGGTTGCAGAGCTTTGCCGCTTGAACAGCGATGTGCAGCTGTGCACGGCGAACTTTTTGTGGACTGATGTTGGTGTGGGTTATCGCGGGGCAGGTTTTAACAGCAACTTTTGGCTGAAATCCTGAGTTGGTATGTGAAAACCCTGGCTTGCCAGCCAGTCAAAAGCCTCTTGCTGGGTTGGATACACTCTTTTTTCAAATACGTCACTGTGGTCAATAATCATGCGGTTCAGCTGATATTGCTTCACCATATGTGGACAGTAAATTTGTGCGACATAACGCAGATGATGCTCAATACACCACTGCACCAGCTCTTTAATAACAGGTTCAATCTCCGGTACGCCGAGTTCCCATTTTTCCAGATACACAAGGTGTGCCCAGGGGGCCTTTATCAGTGGAGCCGCTAACTTTTTAAATTCACTCATATATTCTTCAGCGGTACGGCGATCCCAACTGCCATTGACGACAGCCAGTATCACCTGTTGTTCATGCCATAACTGAAATTTTGCATTCATGGTGTTGCACACCACATTCACTTTATCGGCCAAGCCTAGCTTATATAGCGACTTTACCTATTGATGTAAAACATGAACGCAGTGCTTAGACTGTTGTTTGCCAGCTGCAGGCGATTCACTACAGCGTTGTTCTATTTGAAGTGACAGGGCGACTATCAGCCGCCCGCTTTTTTAGGCAGTCGCTGCGATAAACCATGGCTGCCTTAGGCCGTGGTACCGCAGGATTTATTTGCTTGGGGCGCTGAAATCAAAACTTTGTTCCGGTGCCTGTTTGCTCAATTTCAGCGTACGCACCGGCCCGCGGCCTTCCAGATTCACCACATTGATTTGAGCCGGCCAGATGCTCATCAGCGCATCGTGGCGTACCTTGAGGCTTTTCAGCTCAGCTTTTGGCAGCGCAATTTCCTGATACACCCAGATATGCCGGCCGTCCAGCTCATTGCCGATAAGTTTCAGCTGCAGCGGTTCGCCATTCAGGCTGAGCTGAAAATGTGTTGTCACATAAGCAGCAAATTGTTCCCGCGCTGCGGCTTCTTTGTGGATATCCGCCGCTTTGCCTTGCAGGTGTTTTACGGCATGTTCGGCATCGTGCAGGTAGAAGCGATGCATCACTTCAAGCTGACCACTACGGTCATTAAACAACAGTTTCGTGATGGCCGTTTTCATCTGGTGCGCCTGCAACGGGGCACAAAACAGCAGTACAGTGAAACTTAGTAATACCCAAAATAACCGCATCATGGTTGTTTTTCACCTTCGTCTTCGGCGCTTTTCAGCTTGGTTTTGCTGTCCTGCATGATGTCACGCTGAGTGTGGCCTTTGCGTTTTTCCCGCTTAAAAGACTCAATACGCGATTCAATAATTTGTCTTGGATAAACGTTGTTGTCGACATCAACGTCCGCAGTTAGCCATTTTGGGTCTACTTCGGCTTTCACCAGCTTTTTGTCGCCGACCAGCAATTTACTCACCGCATGCGGCGACTGACGCCAGATTTCGGCAGCAATATATTGTTGTTCTGTGCTGCCGTCTTCATAAGTCAGTTGCAGCAAAATAGGCATCACCAATCCACCCAGGTTGCGGAACTGCAGCACATAGTAGTTTTTGTCTTCTTTAACGGCTCTGTCGAGCACCCGGCGCTCCCAGGGTTTTAAATCTTTCAGAAACTCCTGATAGCTGTTGCGCTCTTTGTTGGTGACGGTGAACTGGTCATTTTTATCATAAAAATCAGTAAC
>JAYRUI010000546.1:0-1851 GCA_041919175.1 Rheinheimera sp.
TTCAGTTCTTCACGACTCGCCCGTTATTTATCTCAGCCAGCTAAAACAAAGCCACTGCGCGCGGCAGCTTTGAGGGTAACACTGCCAGTAAATCTGCCTGCTGCCATCATAACCCTGCTGATGCTAAGTCAGCCTGTCGCCGCCGAACACTGGCAGTTCAGTGCCGGTGTTGCCACTCTGGCAAGACAACAACCCTGGCAGGATATTGACGCCGATTATCAGTTGTTGCCGATGTTCAGCGCCCGCTATGGCAACTGGCAATTTGGTACCTCAGACAGCAGCCTTGCCAGTTACAGCTGGCAGTTCCCCGCTGATTTTAAGCTGCAACTGGGGCTTGGGGTGCGTGATTTAGGTTATGGTGCCAAAACCCAAACCAATAAAAAACTTTCTGAAGCAGCGGTATTTCGCGGTTATCAACATCCTGATCCGGAAGCTGTTTTTAACGCTCAATTGCAATGGCGCTGGTTTTTCCTGCACCTGGGCCAGCAACTGAATGATGGTGCTTTAGCACTGCAGGTCAAAGCAGGGATGCAAGTCCCGTTATGGCAGCAGCAACAAGGTGCCAGCCTGGCTTTGCTACTGGAAGGGCGTTATTTCAACGAAGATTTAAATCAGCGCCTGTATGGAGTGGGCTTTGAGAATCAGGACTTGTCCGTTGGCAGGTATGCCTTTACCGCCGATCAAAGCCTCCATCCCGCTATTGCCCTTCAGCTGAGTTACCCGCTTGCAACACAGTGGCAGCTGCTGGCTGTACTCAGTGCAGAAAAAATCGATGACAAGCTGCAGCAAAGCCCGTTATTGGAAAAACAGCAAATCACTGAGCTGCTGCTGGCACTGAATTATCACTTCTGAATCATTTTCACTTATGCAATGATTTGCTTACCAAAATAAAACAAAAGGGACAAATAGTGATATTGGAACATCGCAAAAGCCTGAATACGGAAAACTTACCGGCCCCGGACGGTAACAAATGGCGCTTCTGGCAGCGTGAACTGCCACAGTTGCTTTGTATTAATACTGTGATTGCCACTTTGTTGTATTGCCTGGACACCCAAACCAGTTTTTGGCTGCAATTGTTAACCGCCAATTGCGTGGGTGGCTGTATTTGGTTGCTCAGTCAGCTCGGGCAAAAGCTGTTGCCAGCCAAAACCAGTTTGCTGCGAATTCAGCTGTTCACGGTATTGCCTGGTTTATTTATCGGTCTCAAACTGGCGGCTTTGCTCGGTGCCCCAGACTTTTTCCGGCTGAATGTGCAAACACCGGAACTTGCCAGCCGCAGCTTGTTGTTTAGTCTGCTGGTCACCTTTATCGCTGCCGCTTTCGTGTTGCAACATTATCAAAGCCAGCAATACCGCATCCGGCTGGAGCAGCATAAACGCCAGCTTGCCGAGGTCAGCGCCAGTGAAAACCAGGCGCGGCTGATGTTATTACAGGCGCAAATAGAACCGCATTTTTTATTTAACACCCTGGCCACTGTACTGAGTCTGATAGAACCACAACCGCAACAGGCACAACAAATGTTGTTGCACCTGAACAGCTATTTACGCAGCAGTTTGCAGCGTACCCGCGAGCCGCTGGTCACCTTAGAAGATGAAATTGAACTGATTGAACATTTGTTGTGGATAGCAAAAATCCGTTTGTCGTCACGGCTTGAGTATCAGCTGCAAATAGAACCAAAACTACTGCAGATGCCCTTCCCACCCTTGTTATTACAACCTTTGGTAGAAAACGCGCTGCGCCACGCGGTAGAGCCTTCGTTAACACCGGTGAAATTACAGATTTTCAGTCAGTTGGAAGGTGCGACCTTACGTCTGGTGGTGCTCGACAATGGCCCTGGTTTACAGTCGGACA
>JAYRUI010000547.1:0-1839 GCA_041919175.1 Rheinheimera sp.
TGTAGGCCGCATTCTGATTTCAATGGCTTATCAGCGTCAGATTGATTTAAAAATTTATATAGACCCCCGTATTCCGGACGGCTTAATGGGCGACCCGGTCAGGCTGAGGCAAATTTTGTATAACCTGGCAGGAAATGCCATTAAATTTACCCAAACCAGCAGCGGTAAAACCGGTTTAGTGCAAATACGGGCTGATTTGCTGGATGAAAACATGGAGTTTGATCAGGTGCAGTTGTCAGTCATCGACAACGGCAAAGGCATGACCCAACGCCAGCTGCATTATGTGTTTCAGCCATTTAGTCAGGCTGAAGGTTCTATTACCCGCAAATACGGCGGCACAGGCCTTGGTTTATCGATTTGCCAGCGCCTCACTGCCTTGATGTATGGCGATATTGAAGTCCAGAGTGAAGTTGGCAAAGGCACCGAATTCAGAGTCAAACTACCGATGCGCCGCAGCGAAGAAACGGTTGCTATTCAGGTGCCATTGCAGGAGCTGGTGGTAAAAATATTTTCAGCGGACCCGCTGAATCTCGAAAGCCTGCACAGTTATATCAGCCATGGCGGCGCCGAGGTGGAAACCATCAGTGATATAACCAGGCTTGAGCAGGTGATCAGCCAAAGTTACCCGAAAAATTTACGTAACGAAGCCGCAGTCTGGGTGCTGGACGCCACTTATCAGCAGCTGAGTCAAACGCAAATTAATGCGTTCATTGCCGCCTCCCCTGATGATGGCCGGCGTTTTATTATTTTAACTAATTTGCCTGAACTGACCGACCACAACGGCGCAGAAGTGTATTACCTGCACAGCGCGCCTATCTGCCGCAGCCATTTATATGAAACGGTGTTAATTTCAGCAGGACGCAAGGAAAAACCCAAAGCCAGCCAGAAACCACAAAACCTGCCGCTGACAGCACTGAGCTCCGAGCAGGCCAAAGCACAGCATAAACTGATTTTGCTGGCTGAAGATAACCTGATGAATCAACGCGTGATTGTTGATCAGCTCAATGCGCTGGGTTATGCCGTTGATGTGGCCGACGATGGTGTGCTTGCATTGGAGAAATGGCGGCAATACCGGTATCCGCTGCTGCTCACCGATTTACATATGCCCAACATGAGTGGTTACGACTTAGCTGCGGCTATCCGTAAAGAAGCTTTGCAGTATGACGACGACGACAGCCAGTTCACCCGTATTATTGCGGTGACCGCCAATGCACTTAAAGGTGAAGAACAAAAGTGCTTAAGCGTCGGTATGGACGGTTACATCACAAAACCTATTGAACTTAATACGCTGGAAGTGATGTTGCAACGCTGGTTGCCGCTGGAGAAAAATCAGGCTGTCACTACGCATGCCGAAGCCGTGCTGGAAAGCAGCAAAACCAATCCGCCGATTTGTTTTACCACTATTGCCAATTTCCTGGGCAACGATCCGGCCAAACACGAAGAACATCTGAATTATTTTGTCAATCATGCGGCTGGTTTACTGGCGCAGATTGAACAACATATCCAGCTGCAGGACCGCAATGGCATTCACACAGTGGCTCACCAGTTAAAGTCTGCAGCTAAAAGTGTTGGGGCATTGCAACTGACCGAAACAGCCCTGAAACTTGAGCAAGGTAGTGAAAGTGTCGGTTTTGACGACCTGGCGCAGCTGACACAACAGCTGAAACAGCGTTATCAGGATGTGGTGGCTTATGTGCAGCAGCGCTACTAACAGGCGCTGCAGACCGGCCCTGCAAAGCAAGCGTCTTCACCGGCAAGCGCCGGGCGTTTGCCCAAGGCAGCTTTAAGTTCGCCCAAAGCTGAAGCTGCGTTTGCAAAGCGCCATGTCACCAAGAACTC
>JAYRUI010000548.1:0-1834 GCA_041919175.1 Rheinheimera sp.
CTTTGGCAACAGCGAAAAATTTAATGCTGAGTGTGTATCACAACAGGCGTTGGGACGGTGATTTCCTGACGGTGAAAAAGCTTTTAGCAGGCAACACTTTAGGCGAGCTGAGAGTGTTCGAATCACATTTTGACCGCTTTCGCCCCCAGGTGCGTCAACGCTGGCGCGAAACAGCGCCCGACGGCGGCGGTTTATTGTTCGATTTAGGCCCGCATTTAATTGATCAGGCGCTGCAATTATTTGGCAAACCAGTGGCTATCAGCGCCACTTGCCGGCAAATGCGTGACGATGCTGTGACGACTGATTATTTTCAGCTGCAACTGCATTACCCCAAACTCCAGGTGGTGTTGCACAGCGATATGTTGAGCGCTGCGCCCAACCGGCGTTTTAGTTTAAAAGGTACTTTGGGCAGTTATGAAAAATATGGCCTGGACCCACAAGAACAACGCTTAATTGCCGGTATGTCGCCTTTAGCCGAAGGCTTTGGCCTGGAAGAACCGTCGCATTTTGGTGTGTTGTACCGGCCGGAGCAACAAGCAACGGTCGCGGCAACAGCAGGCTGTAAAGCAGAGCTTGTACCTACAGCGGCAGGGGCTTATCAGCACTATTTTGTCGCTATTGCCGCAGCCATTCGTCAGCAGCAGCCAGTGCCTGTCAGCGCAGAAGATGCGCTGCTGGGCATCCGGCTGATTGAACTTGCTATACAAAGCAGCGAACAAGGTAAAAGGCTGCTGCTTGATTAACAACTCCGGGCTCTTGTTGGCGTGAATCAAAAGCCGCCTTGCGACTCAAATGAAACTTTATTGTCGCAAGGCGGCTGATTACGGTTTGTTACAACGCGGTTTTGTGCTTTAAAACACAGCCAGGCTTGTGTTGCACCCGGATAATATCCAATAGCTGAAAGCGCAATTGCCGGCCAAAAAGCCGCACCACAACCAGATCACCACTTTGTTTACCCAGCAAGGCAATACCAAGTGGCGACAACAGCGAAATTAAACCAGCTTCCTGTGGTTCCGGCTTTTCCGCTTTTGCCAGTTTAAACCAGCTGCTTTGCTGGTCTTCCAGTTCAAGCAATAACACTGAACAACCAGGCTGCACGCCGGACTGACTGAGTTTATTGGTTTTTTTCTGTTGTTCCAGGTGCTGCATCAGCTGCGCCAGCTGCCATGGTGCACAAGGCTGCAGGTTATGGCTGGCAAGGTGCCGCAGTGCTGTTGGCGTGGCTGTGCTTTGCGTGGTTGCGCTTTGTGTGGCAATAAGTCCGGCAACCGTGCCGGGTGGTTCGGTGTATTTAGATGTCATGTTTTATCCTGCAAACTTTGATGGTATGAAAAAAACAACAAAGTGGCCGACCCCGAAATGTCGGGGCCGGCTTAAGGATGGAAGACGGTAACTGAGGGCCGTAATAACAAGGCAAAAAGTGGCAGAAAAAGCACGAATAAAAGCCGTGGCAAGTCGAATGTTAACAAAAGAAACCTCCCACAAAGCTATTGGTGAAATTGGGTACCCAAGGTACAAGTTGGCCGCACCATACCCCATTTAGAGCTGAAGTTCAAACCTCTGCGATGCCGGTGGCAAAAGGCCCGACCACCCGCAGTTTTGGCCAGCGTTGTAACCAGCCTTTTTCTTGTATTCTTTGCTGAAAAAGCGACGGTCTTGGATTCAACGGGTTGATTTCGACGTCCAGCGACCAGTTTTCTGCCAAGCCAAAAGTGGCATAAAACTGCAGTTGCCCGTCAGGCTCTAACCGCACCGCCACACAAGTGGGAGCTTCAACCCAATATTGAATACCATCACGACTGCTTTGATAAGGCGCATGCTGATGGCGCAGATG
>JAYRUI010000549.1:0-1830 GCA_041919175.1 Rheinheimera sp.
TACGTCAAATTTAACCGCCAGGTTCAGGCCACTGAACAAAGCGCTTTACCTCAGGCCAGCACCCAAACAGATTTAAACGACCAGTTTGTGATGCCGGGTTTAATTGACGTGCATTTACATCTGACCGCAGGCCCTCACCGAGTGGAAATGGTGAACGGCGCCCCGGCAATCACGATGAAAGGCCATCCGGAAATCACCCAATATCATGCCATCAGTACCCTGGCTACAGGCGTGACGACTGCTTTTAGCCCGGCAGGTGAACCAGAAGCCAATGCTGCTTATGTCAAAGCGCAGCAACAAGGGCAGTGGCTGGGACCCAAATTGTTTTATGCCGGTTATATCTTTGAGCCTATGCCTATTTTGGGTGGCTCGGTTTATCCCAAAGACGAAGCAGGCTGGCAGGCCGAAATAGCGCGGCAAAAAGCGCTGGGGGTACAGGTGATCAAACTGTATTTTGGCCTCAGCAAAGAAGAAGTGGCTATGGGCATTCGCCTGGCTAAAGCGGCCGGTTTAAAAACCATCGCCCACCTGGATCAGGTGAGCTGGCAGTTTGCCGCAGATCAGGGCATCGATATGTTAACGCACGCCATGCCAACCAGCGCTGAGCTACTGACAGGCAGCGGACGCGAAGCTTACCTTGCTGCGCGGAAAAACCCGATGAACCAAAGGTTTATTTATCAGTGGTTTGAGCATGTGGACTATGACAGTGCGCCGATGCAGCAGCTATTCAAGACACTGGCCCGCCAGCAAACCAAAGTGGATTTAACCCTGGGGGTGAACGAGTTGTTTTATTTTGCCCGCGAGCTGGAAACTATGTATCCGGAAGCGCAAATGTGGGTGTTTCACCCACAAAGTCGTCAAAGCTGGCGCGGCCTGATGGCAGCTCCAAGCTACGACTGGACCAAAGAAGATGTGGCCAAGGCACAACAACAAATGCCAAAAGTGCTGCAACTGTTTAAGCGGATGTATGACGCCGGTGTGCCGTTAGCCATTGGCACCGATCTGAGCGCCAGCGGCCCTTTTTACCTGCGTGAACTTGAGCTCAGCAAAGCCGCTGGCCTGAACAACTGGCAAGTGCTGCAACTGGCCACAGTCGGCGGCGCCAAACATCTGGGGTTGCAGAACCTGGGTGAACTCAAAACTGGCTTTGCTGCTGACTTTATCGTGTTAAAGCAGGACCCAACCCAGGACTTAACAGCACTGAACAGTATTCAGACTGTAGTTCAAAGCGGTAAGGCCCATCAGGTTGCCGAACTGCGTGCTCTGCTGCCGGCACTGAGTAACACCAAACTGTAAGCGGCGACACTCATCCAGTAAGAAATAAAGATTTTTTAATCAAACACTTAAAAGTTAATTAGCACAAAACACAACGTGGTTTTTTACCAGTAACAGAAGGATTGAATGATGGAATTTATCAACAGCTTTATCGACCCAATAATGCAAATCTGGCAACAGGCCGACACGCCGTTTTTAATTGTGTTTGGCGCATTTTTTCTGCTGGTCTGGTTTTTACCCAGCCTGCTGGCGCTGCTGTTTAACCGCAAACATGCCGGCAAAATTGCAGTGCTGAATATTCCGGCAGGTGTGTCCTGGATTGCCTGGGTTGCCTTATGTGTCTGGGCTGTCACCGGCAAGGTCAGTGAATCGATGGCAGCAAAAGCCAAACTGGCCCCTCAGCAATAACCCACGCAACCGAGCACTGACGCAATAACGCAGCCACAGACTGCGTCAACACAAAAGCCGCCCATATCATATGCGCGGCTTTGTTATTTCAGCTTGTTTATATTTTCCAACCGCAGCCTGATCACTTGGCAGCGCCACTGAAACTTT
>JAYRUI010000550.1:0-1802 GCA_041919175.1 Rheinheimera sp.
TCGATAACAACCTGCCAGCCGGCACTGTGAATACGCAAAATACGATAGCCAGTAACGGCAAAATGGATGCCGCCGGTTTATCCAGTATGTTTCTGGAATTGTTGGTGGCACAAATCAGCCATCAGAACCCGCTGAACCCGATGGATGGCACTCAGTATGTCAGCCAGCTGGCGGAATTCAGCAGTGTCGAAAGCCTGGAAAAACTCAATCTGCAGTCACAGCAGCAGGTGGGTTATATGAAAAGTTTACAGGCGCTGGAAGCCACAGCCATGGTTGGTAAAAAAGTTGATGTAAAAGCCGACACTGTGTCGCTGGAACATACCGACAGCATTGCCGGTGCTGTGAATCTGGGTGCCAAAGTAGACAGCGTCACTGTGCGTTTGTACGACGCAGGGGGCAAGCTGGTTGACGAAATAACAATGGGCAATCCGGCTATTGGCACCTTGCGGTTTGAGTTCCCGGAACAAAATGCAGGGGCTTATCAGATCCAGGCAGAAGTGAACGTAAATAACAGCAAACAACAGATCCCTACTTATTTAACCAATGAAGTAGAGCGGGTGTCTGTTGGTGCTGGCCCGGACGACATTATTTTGCAAGTAAACGGCTTGGGTAATCATTACCTCTTTGATATCAACCAGTTGTCGAAGGCAACAAAAAGTTAAAGGATTCAGTTATGTCTATGTTTAACATTGGCCTCAGCGGTCTGTCTTCGACCCAGAAGGCACTGGAAGTCACCAGTAACAATATTGCCAACGCCGGTACTGCCGGATATAAAACGGCCAGTACAGAGTTTGCCGCACTTTACAATGGCGGCCAGCGCAGCGGTGTAAAAACGGCATCTATTAACGAAAACTTTGAAAAAGCCGGTGGTTTGGTGAGCACAGGCCAGAGTCTGGATTTAGCCATTACCGGCAAAGGTTTTTTTGTCGTTTCTGAAAATGGCCGGCTGGCTTTTACCCAGGCGGGGCAATTTGGGCTGGATGCCGAACGGAATATTATTAATAACAACGGCAGCAAGCTGCAGGGTTTTGGTATTGATGAAAATGGTAATTTGATCCCAGGTATTTTGACAGATCTCAAAGTTGAAGCCGCTAACATTCCAGCCAAAGCTTCTGAAAATATTGGCTTTTCATTAAACCTGAACTCAGCAAGTAATTTAATTCCTTACCCTGTGGCACCTGCGGCTTTTGATCCTGCCGATGGTACTGCGTTTAATTATTCACAATCGACCGAAGTGTTTGATTCACTGGGCAATAGCCATACGCTGACCCAGTATTTTAACCACACTGGTGTCAACAGTTGGCAGGTTGTGTATTACATGGATGGTAAACCTCTGCCTGCGGCTGACATTAACGCGCCGGCAGGTGCTGTGATTGGTGGTGTGCAGGCAAAAGACAATAACGGCGCTATTACCACTGCAGCAACTGTCACTATAACTTTTAATACCGATGGTCAGCTTAATCCTATTGGTACTTTACCGCCTCCTCCGCTGGTGCAGCCTGACAACAACGTCAATGACCCATACAACGTGCGTGAGCTGACGCTTGATTTTGCTCCGGGCGGTGCCTCTGTGATGGCGATTAAACTCGACATGGTGAAGTCATCGCAGTTTGGCAGCGCATTTGGTTTGTATGAGAACAACGCCGACGGTTACACCTCAGGTGAGTTTACCGGTGTCGCAGTGGCAGAAGATGGCAAAGTGATGGCTACTTTCTCCAACGGTGAGTCCAAGCTGCAAGGCCAGATAGCATTGGCCAACTTTGCCAACCCGCAAGGTCTGGAGTCTGCCAGCAACACCATGT
>JAYRUI010000551.1:0-1774 GCA_041919175.1 Rheinheimera sp.
GGCACTGACACTGATAGCGGCAATAGTGCGGCGTTTATTGCCCTGACTGTTGCGCCAGCCTTGCCACAACACCCCATGCGCCAATACGCCCAGCGCAACGGTGTAGAGCAGATTCACCCAGCCAAATCCTGCAAACAGGAAAAACTGCGGTAACTGTGCGGCCGGTTGCACTGTGGCTGATGGTTGTGACCAGCTTAATAAAGTGACCACAATCGAAGTTAAAAACAGCAGTGGTAACAGAGATTTAAGCCTGGAAATTGCGGAAGAAACACCGGCATTTTTGCCGTCAGCGACAAAATACAAGGCAAATTGCAGATAAAAAGTGGGCATCAGTGGATTGGCGAGGATCAAGGCTTTCCCCGCCAGCAACAACTCATGTTGCAGCGCCAGATGCCCCAGACTCCAGAGCATCAGCATCAGACAAAAAGCACTGAGTGGCGACAGCAGCGGCTGAAAACGGGCATGCCACCATAACCAGAGTGCGGTCCAGCCGGCACAGACACTGGTTAACAACAACATCAGTTCAAACAGCAGACTTAGATCCAACATCAGGCTCCGGATGATCTCTCAAGCTGTCCACATCGTTGACAGCTCGTCGCGGCGAGAGCGTAAATCAAGTTCACAGGCATAGCAAGTTATTCCAGAAAAGTTGATATAGATCAACATTCTTGCAGAAATACAACAACTGGCCTGATTCTGGCACTCCTTTGTCAGCACAGATAAATAACCGGAGTTGTTGATGGATATGAAAATTTTGCTGGTGGAGTTGGGTGTGGTGGTACTGCTGCTGTTAATGAACGTGTTGTTATGGCAATTACCCCAATACCTGGCTTTAACCCGTTTACCTGAGGAGCGCTGAATATGGAGATGGACAGTGTACAACTCTCGGCCATTTTATCGCGCATCCAATTTGCCTTTACTGTGAGTTTTCACATTATCTTCCCTTCCATCACTATTGGCCTCGCCACTTTAATCGCGCTGTGGGAAGGTTTGTGGTTAAAAACCCGCAACCCTGTGTATCTGCAACTGGCCAAATTCTGGATCAAACCTTTTGCCATTACCTTTGGTATGGGTGTGGTGTCGGGCATTGTTTTATCTTATGAATTTGGCACCAACTTCTCGAAATTCTCCGAACTGACCGGCGCAGTGCTCGGACCTTTAATGGCTTATGAAGTATTGACAGCGTTTTTTCTGGAAGCCGGCTTCTTAGGCGTGATGTTGTTTGGCTGGCAACGTGTCAGCGAACGCATGCATTTTTTCGCTAGCTGCACTGTGGCAGTCGGCACCTGGATCTCGGCTTTTTGGATCATCGCCGCCAACAGCTGGATGCAAACACCGGCGGGTCACAAAATAGTCAACGGCCGCTTTGAAGTAGAAAGCTGGTTTGCAGTTATTTTTAACCCTTCCATGCCCTACCGGCTCTCTCATATGTTGCTGGCAACCCTGCTGACCGCCACTTTTGTGGTGATGGCCACCAGCGCCTGGTATTTGCTGAAACAACAACATCAGGCATTTGCCCGCAAAGCTTTGTCGTTAACTTTATGGCTGGCTTTGATACTGGCACCGCTGCAGGCTGTGGTGGGCGACTTTCACGGCCTCAATGTCAAAGAGCATCAACCGATTAAACTGGCGGCGATGGAAGGCATTTGGCCTGCCCGTGAAGCCAATGTGCCGTTATTGTTATTTGCCATTCCCGATCCGGCAGCCGAAAAAAATCACTTTGAAGTAAAAATCCCGGGTTTAGCCAGCCTTATTCTGACCCACGACTGGCAAG
>JAYRUI010000552.1:0-1752 GCA_041919175.1 Rheinheimera sp.
CATATTAATTTTCTCCAGCGCCTGAAATAATGAGCCTGTTACACCGCGGGTGCTGTGCAGATGGTTGCCAATCACAGCAATCAGGCTTAAATCCTGCTCCACAGTCACTTCAGAAAAAGCTTTGAGTTCAGCCAATGCCGGTTCAATCGAGTGGCTAAAAGCGCTGCCCGGGGCATCATCCAGGGTTAACGCCACGCTGATTTCTGACGTCGTGACTAAATCGACCGAAATCTGGTGACGGCTTAAAATGTCAAACACCCGCGCCAGGAAACCTGCGGCGTGCAGCATGGCCGGACTTTTAACCGTTATTAAGGTTTGGGCTTTACGCAGCGCAATAGCGCGATACGATGGTTTGGTATCGACCTGTTTAGAGATCCAGGTGCCACCGGCTTCTGGTTCACGGCTGGAGCCGACAAACACCGGAATATTCTGCCGCATTGCTGGGATCAACGTTGCCGGGTGTAAGACCTTGGCACCAAAAGTCGCCATTTCAGCGGCTTCATCAAAACTGATTTCCGGGATACAACGGGCATCGCTGGTGAGTCTTGGATCCGTGGTAAAAATACCGACGACATCAGTCCAGATCTGCACCACGCGGGCACCTACAGCTTCCCCCAAAATGGCAGCGCTGTAGTCAGAACCACCGCGACCTAAAGTGGTGGTCTGGCCCTGTGCATCAGCACCGATAAAACCCTGGGTGACGATGCGCTGTTGATTCAGCAACGGGAGCAGGTATTGCGCCGTTAAAGCGGCAATCGCACCAACTTGTGGTTCGCCTTTACCAAAACGTGAATCGGTGCGCATCACACGGCGCACATCAAAACTGCTGACCGCAGCGCCACGCTCGGCCAGCACCTGGGCAAATAACACAGAACTCAGTCTTTCGCCAAAAGACTGCACTAAGTCTTTTTCTGCGTTTGTAAAAGCCCGATCGGCATTTAACAGGGTTTTCAGCTCAAGCAGCAACTGCTCAATGGCCGCGCCCACTAAGTGTTGCTGCTGTAACTGCTGCAGCACATTGTAGGTAATACGCTCGACACCGGCATAGTGGCTTAAACGGCTCGCCACATCAGCGGCTTTCGTCATATCAACTAATAAATTGGTGACACCTGAGCTGGCACTGACAACAATTAACTTAATGCTCGGATCTGCCAGCACAATATCGGCACAACGCGACATAGCGGCAAAATCAGCCACGCTGGTGCCGCCAAATTTCGCAACAATAATTGAGGATAACGACGATGAGGCTGACACAGCAGCGCTGGAATTCTGGGAATTTAACAAGGTTTCTCTCCTTATAAAAAACATAAGCAGAGCATGGCATTTGCAGCACAACAATCAGACAAGGCCCCAGCAGAAAGAACTGCTGTTTGCTGTCTACTTGCAGACGAACAAAGGCCAGAAGCTCTCCACCGGGTTTCAGGTGACAGTCGCAGGGATTCAGCCCTTTTGACCGGACAAACTGTTGCTATGGCAGCTTATCCTCGGCGTTCATCCCCATTATTCAGGTTAAGGTTTATAGCTGCCTAGCCTGAACTACCTGGTGAACGCTCCTCTTCTGGTCTATCGAATATGATTGACGCGGCCAAGATAATGCAGTTTTTTGCAAAAGGCAACAGACTTTTAGATGTCTATATTTCAGCCATCGCAAACGGCAAGCTCTGGCTTCTTTACGCTCCCCCAATATCAGACCGCAATAAATAATTGTTTTTAAATAAAAATCGCAAAAAAAAACGGAGCATCAGCTCCGTT
>JAYRUI010000553.1:0-1735 GCA_041919175.1 Rheinheimera sp.
CCATATTAATATAAGCAGTTCTGTCTCTGTAGCTGGTAATAGATTGTTCGAAGATGTCTAACAATGAACTGTAGTGATCGGCATTAATTTCGGCCGGCACTCCGGTGGGGTAACGCTTTAACCAGACTTTATCCACCATCCTCTCCTCGTCGTCAGTTCTAATTATTTTTATAGGTACGTTCGCTGTCTTATGCAACTTAAACGCATAAGTTTGTGCAGAAACAGCGCACTCTGAGTTTTTACTCTAATCCTCAATCATCCCACAATTGTTGCAGTTGTACAATTAGGCCAGATTATTCTGTCTTTAACCTGTTAGAAAAAACAAGATTAAAACATTGATTTTAATGATTTTACTCTTGATATTGCTGCAACAGAAAACTCCGGATTTGCGCCGCAACCTCAGTATTATGCGTCATATGAAAGTGGTGCCCGCCGGTCATTTCCCGATATTGCAGATTTGGATAAAGTGGCAAAAACTGTGGCCTGGCTTGCGCCATCAGCTCTATGCCCTCTGTAGCCATTAATGCCAACGCCGGCGCCTGGATATCACCAATAAACTGGCGTGCCTGAGCCAGAGACAAACGATAAGCGGACACTTCACGCAAACGTAAATCAGCAGACCAGGTATAACAAAGGCCATTGCCATCTTTTGCTGTGACTTGTTTGGTGCCGCGTTCTGCCAGTAACAGCGCTTCTGCCACACCAAAATCACTTTGCTGTTGCCGCGCTTTGGCAGCATCAAGCACAGTGGCGTAATAAGGTTTGTGTTTATCCAGTCGTTTATCTCTGGATTTTTGCCTTGATAACAAGGCTTGCCTCAGTTGATGGGTGCTGTTTGTTTCGGGTGCCGTGACCAACCCGATACTGTCGAGCAGCACCAGGCTTTTGACATACTCAGGGAAAGTTGCGGCAAAAACACCGGCTATCATGCCGCCCATCGAATGGCCAATCAGATGCACAGGTTGCCCGCCAAGCTGCTTCACCAGTTGCAACACATCATCCACCCAATCCAGAAAGTGATAATGAGCGTCAGAACTGCGATGTTGCGACAGTCCATGACCGGGCAAATCAATCGCCAGCAGCTGAAAATCCGGTAAAGCAGCGGCAAGCGGTAAAAAACTATTGGCATTGTCGAGCCAGCCATGCAAACAAATACAAAGTGGCGTATTTGGCTCAGTATTTTCACCACTTTGCCAGCCGTGCAAACAAAGTTCAGCGAGCTGAAAACTGACCGCTGCCGGCACTGTTTTTTTCACCTGCATTAAAGGTACCGCCACTATTGCAGCGGTTTAGTGAACTTCAGCGTCATGCGATCACTTTCACCAATCGCCAGATATTTGTTTTTATCCAATGCGCCCATGGCCAAAGTAGGAGGTAAGGCATACACCCCTTTAGGGTAATCTTTGGTGTCTTTTGGATTGGCATTAATTTCTGAACGATCAGCCAGCACAAAACCGGCTTGTTGCGCCACAGCTATCACATAATATTCATCCAGATAACCTTCCCCGGCGCGGCTGGAAATCTCAGATAAACGACTGCTTCTGTGCTCAACAATGCCCAAAGTACCACCGGGTTTTAACACATCAAATAAAGCACGGTAGACATCCAATAAATAACCTTCTTCATTCCAGATGTGCGAATTTCTGAAACTTAACACCATGTCATATTGGTTCACCTGCCCTGGCTGCATTAAGCCTGGCGGATCAAACTCTGCACTGCGCACAGCACCAAAATG
>JAYRUI010000554.1:0-1723 GCA_041919175.1 Rheinheimera sp.
TTACTGGTTAAGTGCAAAATCAGTTGTTCCCGTTGTTGCAGGTTGGCACACAAAGCGGCAATCACAGTTGGGTAACTTTGCCATCTCAGTCTTTGATAAAAGGGGGTTAGGCTGCCGGCGCTGCTGTTGACCAGCAACAAAGACGCCACTTCCGCCGGATATAATTCAGCCCAGCGCATTGCCAGCATGCCACCCAGCGACATGGCAAACAGATGATAAGGTCCCTGCTGTTTGCGTAACTGCCGCCGTACCAGGGTTAAAATGCCACACAAACTGGCCGGTGTGCGGTGTTGCCAATATTGGCCCATGCCGGGCAAATCGACACACAACACCTGCTGGTTAATGGACCGACTTAATAACAACGGAAAATTGCCCCAATGCTCCTGCTCGCGGGCCAGACCCCGCAATAAAATCACCGTGGCTTTATTGTTGCCTGAGCAGACTGAATTGATTGAGTTAACTGAACCATCTGTTATTTGCCGTACCATAACGCCTCCGCTTGCGCTTTGTGCTGCGGCGTTACTGTGTCAAGCCACTCTGGCGCTGCTGCTGTGGCATGCAATAAAAAATCCAGCAAAATCAGATGCGATCTCAGCACTCTTTTCACTCTGTGCGGTTTTACCGGATGAAACAAACCATGGCTTCGGAACAGCTGAAAGGGGTTTTTCCGCACCCAGTTCCAGGAGCCCATTTCCAGCGTTAATGGCAAAAAAATCTGCGAAAACTGCTGCGACTCATCATAAAGGTGGTCCCATAAATCACCGTGACATAAATAATGCCGGCTTTGTGGTTCAAAAATGTAATTTTGCTGCGGGAAACTCTGAAACAACAGTTGTTGCAACCTGTGCATTTGCGCCAGGTGCGCTATAGGTTGCAGCGCTGATTTGGCATATGGAAACCAAAGCCGGTCGGTGCGGCCAAAACCGGAGTGACAATCCAGCGCCAGCATAAAAGGCGCCTGAAAAAACTGTTGTACATAACCAATCAGCAGCTGATTTTCCGGCGCCAGCTGCCCTGCCTCTCCCCGATACCAGGGTAACAAGCGGCTCAGCCGGTGGCCACCCAATAAAAAAGCGCTTTTTTCCAACGCTTCGGTTGGGGAATTGCGCATTAAATCAATATGCTGAGGGTTAGAACGCCAGCCAAGCGCCATGCCGCCCGGGTTTATCAGTGGCACCATACACAGCTGAACTTTGTCAAAAAGCGCCACAAAATGCGGATCCCACTGCAATCTGGCGCATAAAGACTCCAGATAAGCCAACAACACCTGAGTGCCGATACGCTCCAGCCCATGTACACCACCGGTCAGCAGCAACACCGGTTTATCCGGCGCTTTTTTACCAATTTCTATGGCGTAAACGGGTAACGCCTGGCCTTGCAGCTGCACATCGCCAAGTATCCGGGACTGAACCAGCGGTGGCGCTTGCTCAATAAGCAATTGCAGTTGATTAAGTTCAGCAAACAAAATACCCGCCTGGCGCCCTATGTATTTAGCTCAGCATAAAAGCACAGCGTGTCAGGCTGATGGCATTTTGATGAATTTTCAGGCTGTTACCGCAAAGGGATAACAAATGAATTTTCAGTTTCTACAAAGTGCAGTGAAATTTTGTGGCATAGTAAACTGCATCTGCTGAAACCGGATCATCACTTGCCGCTGGCATGTCAGGTTATCATTTCAGCTACAGATTATTTCGGTGGGAACTCAGCCAATGAACAGTGATTT
>JAYRUI010000555.1:0-1713 GCA_041919175.1 Rheinheimera sp.
CACTGCACCAAAAGATTTGCTGAGATGGTTCACTTCCAGCGCCAGCTGACCTAACTGAGTTCTAACCATTCCGGGCCTCCCGCACACCAATGGCAACCGCCACTATTAAAATCACACCCCGGGCTATCATTTGCTCGTTGGTGGAAAACCCTGACAAAATCAAACCGTTATTAATCATGCCCATTAACCACGAGCCTAAAACAGCGCCCACAATACAAACCCTGCCGCCAAATAAACTGGTACCGCCAATGGCAACAGCTGCAATGACTGTTAATAAATCTGCTTCACCTAAGGTGTAACGGGCACCCTGCAAGCGGCCTGCGTATAACAAACCGGCTAAAGCGGCACCAAGGGCCGAAATCATCAACGCTTTGACTCTCATGCTGCCAAGGTCAATCCCCATAGCCCGGGCTGCCTGCGGATTACCGCCCACTGCCAATAAATGCCGGCCAAAACGCAGTTTGTTAAGAAGTACAAAACCCAGCACTGTAATCAGCAAAGTCCAGAGCAATAACACCGGCACACCGAATACTTCACCAGCGCCAAACCAAAAACTAAAATCCTGATTCAATACCGGCACAGACTCCATCCCTGTCAGCTGACGGGCAACGCCTGCCAGCACACTCATGCTGCCAAGGGTAATTAACAAACTCGACACCTGTAACTTTTCGGTCAGTACCCCATTAATAAACCCCACCAGCAAACCAACCCCCAGTGCAGCAGTTGTCGCTAAAAAGATGCCCCCTTCAGGCAAAATCAGCGCCACCACCAAAGCACTCACGGCCACCACTGCACCTATCGACAAATCAATATTGCCAACCGCCAGCGCAAAACTCAGCGCTATCGCCATCACTGTCACCGGCGTGGTCTGGCGCACAATGTTCATAAAATTATCAAAAGATAAAAACGCCGTGTCGTGCAGCACTATGGCAAACAGCGCCAGCACCAGCAGGAAGATGTAATAAATGTACGCCTCGCGGCGCAGCAGCCACTGCCGCAGCGGTAGCTGTTGGATAAATTCAGTCATAACAAAGGTCCGTCCCGGTTGATTTGTCTATGTTCAGTTGAATAAGTTGAGTTAAACAGCTTGAGTTAAATAAGTCGCTTTGAAAAATCCACCTTCATCATGGCAACAACACTTTTTCTAAAGTTGCCGGTAAAGGACTGCGAAATGACTGCTGCCAGCTTGGTGCGATATTGTGTTGATGCACTGTACTAAAAGGCACAAGCGTAAAAGCAGGCAACTGCTGGCCCAGCTGACTCAGCGCCGCTTGCCGTGCCATAGTCTGACCTATCAGATAAGGCTGATCGGCAATGGTCGCCAGCATATTGCCGCCGCGGGCTAAATCCAGCAGGTTATTCACGCCTAAATCATGGGTAATGACTTTGACATCAGCACGACCGGCTGCACGCAAAGCTTCCACCACACCTTCAGCAGCGGCATCCCAGGACACATAAATGGCATTGAGTTCAGGTTGTTGCAGAATCAGCGCAGCAGCAACGTCGCTGGTGTCCTGCTCGCGGACAAAACCTTTTTCGGCCACCAGTTGCAGCTGCTGGTGTTTTTTCAGCTCATCACGAAAAGCGTTGTCGCGGTTGTTGGTAATAAAATAACTGGCATCATGAAAAATCATGCCGATACGGGCAGGTTTGCTTTGAGTGTGATTTTGATTGTCGCAATAACCGGCCAGTACTTTGGCGGCTTCACGCCCC
>JAYRUI010000556.1:0-1701 GCA_041919175.1 Rheinheimera sp.
GGCATGGCGTGATAAAGCTTCCAGCGCCAGACTGCCGCTGCCGCTAAAACAATCCAGCACAGTGCGGCCTGCAGTGTCCTGCATCAGCCAGTTAAATAAAGTTTCTTTGACTCTGTCTGTGGTTGGTCTTAAACCTTCGGCATTGAGTACTGGTAAACGCCGACCACGCCACTGGCCACTAATAATGCGGACAAAACCTGGTCCATTGTGGGGAGTTGCAGCTGCTGAAGGGCGACGCGGTTTCATCTGGTGTTTATGCCTGAATAATAAAGGTGTTAGTATAAGCGGCGATTTTACCTGAGTTTCCGTATTCTGACAGCGAACCCTATGACAAAACCTAACAAACTCTTTTCCTGGCTTGGCTTTGGTAAAAAACCAGAAGCTGCACCTGATGTAAAAAATACCCCTGAGCAGGCGGTTGCGCCTGCGTCACCCATTGTGATGGAACCTGAGCAGCCAATAGCGCCAAAGCCAACAGAGCCGCAAGTTGAAGTAACAAACAGCACAGTGGCCAGTACTGTACAGCCCGTGGCTGAAGTCGAAACAGCTGTCGCTGAAACATTGCCGACGCCGGAAGTGGTGGCCACAGCACAACCCGCAGCTGAAGTGGTGCAGACTGCGGTGGCAGCAAAGCCCGTGGAAACTGAGCTAAATAAAGTTGAGCCAGTGGCAAAGCCAGTTGCAGCCGCGGACTTCCCATCAACCCCAAAAATTGAAGAAAAAACGCCTGACCAAACAGCGGCATCAGCGGATAAAAAACCAGGCTTTTTTGCCCGGCTTAAACAAGGTTTAAGCAAAACCAGCCAGAACCTTGGCAATGGTTTAGCCAGCTTGTTTTTGGGTAAAAAGATTGATGACGATTTATACGAAGAACTGGAAACTCAGTTGCTGATGGCCGACGTGGGTGTTGATACCAGTCAGAAGCTGATCAAACAACTGGTACAGCATGCTGACCGCCGTCAGTTAAAAGATGCCGACAGCCTGTATGAAAAGTTGCAGCAGGAAATGGCTCAGCTGCTGGATGTGGTGGAACAACCCCTGCAAATTCAAAATAACGACGGCCCTTTTGTTATTTTAATGGTTGGTGTGAATGGTGTGGGTAAAACCACCACTATCGGCAAAATGGCGCAGCAGTTTAAGCAGCAGGGCAAATCTGTCATGTTGGCCGCTGGCGACACTTTCCGTGCTGCTGCTGTGGAACAGTTGCAAGTCTGGGGCGAGCGCAACCAAATTCCGGTGATAGCGCAGCATTCCGGTGCTGACAGCGCTTCGGTCATTTTTGATGCTTATCAGGCCGCTAAAGCGCGCAAAATTGATGTATTAATTGCCGATACTGCCGGCCGTTTGCAGAACAAAGCGCATTTAATGGAAGAGCTGAAAAAAATTGTCCGGGTCATGAAAAAAATCAACGGCGCAGCACCGCATGAAGTGATGCTGACTTTAGACGCTGGTACTGGTCAAAATGCCTTAAGTCAGGCAAAGTTGTTCCACGAAGCTGTTGAACTAACAGGTATTTCCCTGACGAAACTGGATGGCACTGCCAAAGGCGGCGTTATTTTTGCGATTGCTGACCAGTTTAAGTTGCCTATCCGTTACATCGGCGTGGGTGAAAGCATCGACGACCTGCGGGTATTTAACAGCAAAGATTTTATCCGGGCATTATTTAATACGGAATTCTGAACATGCTGCGTTTTGAGCAGG
>JAYRUI010000557.1:0-1693 GCA_041919175.1 Rheinheimera sp.
ACCGCCATGATGTCCGGCAATGGTCGGTTGTGCTTTGCTGCAAAGATTGTGATCACCCGAATCACAAAAAGTACATTGCTGACAATAGCCGCTGTGCCAGCCGAGCCCGACATAATCGCCAAGCTGATGCCGGCTGACCTGACTGCCGATCGCGCTAACCAACCCTATCACTTCATGCCCGGCCACCACAGGGTATTGGCTAAAACCCCATTCGTTGTCGAGCACACTTAAATCGCTGTGGCAAATACCACAATACAACACGTCAATTTCCACCTGGTCCGGCCCAAGCGGACCAGGCTCATATTCATAAGGCACTAAAGGCTGACCAGCAGCCATGGCGGCATAAGCTTTTATCATCTTGATCTCCTTGGGGTGGTTTTGGACTGAGTACCTGCAGCAGGTCGTTTTTTCTGTGGGTGCTCTGGTATAAGCCGGTTCACTCAACGGGCAACCAAGTGTAGCTGAAGTATTTTTACTGCCGGGTACAGGCCTGTTACAGAAACGGTCCCTGAGCAGGCGCGGTTTGTGTTTTAGCGCAGCTCGTGGCTGGTGGAGGTGATGCCGCTGTTGTCCCGGGTATAGCGTAGGGCGTCCTCGCCGAAGGCTGTACGCCATGACCATGCAGCTGCTGAACGTACGCCCCGGGATATTTCTTTGCGCCCTTTCTCACAGAGATAAAAAGCAACCAGGCAGCAACACTGCTGATTTGCTAAAAGCCCGCTATTTAATTCTAAAAAATAGAGTTTAATGTCAAATTTAATCCAATTTAATAAATTATTCAGCAGGTCTATAGTAACACCATCGACAGAACGATGGCTGTCGAAACGATTTAACTAACCGTCACGACAGTCATATTAAACAAATGAATCAAGGTGAAAATTATGAACACAACAATGCTGAAAAACATTCTGAATACTGAAGCTGGTTTTGGCGCTCTGGCGCTGCGGGTGCCTGTTGGGGGGATTTTTGCAGCTCACGGCGCGCAAAAATTATTTGGCTGGTTTGGCGGTTATGGCTTGGAAGGCACGGGTGGCTGGATGGAAAGTATTGGCCTGGCACCTGGTGTGTTAATGGCCTTTTTGGCAGGCTCTGCTGAGTTTTTTGGTGGTCTGGCACTGATTCTCGGTTTGTTAACCCGTCCTGCGGCTTTTGCCTTAAGTATCGCCATGTTGGTAGCCATTTTTAGTGTGCACTTTGCCAATGGCCTCTTTATGAGCAACAACGGTTACGAGTTTGGTCTGGCGCTGCTGGCGGCCAGTGTATCGCTGCTGTTCAGCGGTGCAGGTAAAGCCTCTGTTGACCAGCTGATTGCCCGCAAACTGTAAGTTTCAGCTACAGAACCACCGGTCGCTGCCGGTGGTTCACTGCAAAGCAGATAAATTCTGTATGAACACCAAAAATTACCCGCGCTATTTAGTGAAGAACTAACAAGGCTGACCGGACAAAGGAGTACAACATGTTTGAAATTATTCGTGCCAATGAAAGAGGCGCAGCGCATTTTGGTTGGTTAAAAAGCAAACACACTTTTTCTTTTGGGGAATATTACAACCCAAAACAAATGGGCTTTTCCGCTTTAAGAGTCATCAACGATGACGAAGTGGCGGCTGGGGCAGGTTTTCATACCCACAGCCATAAAAATATGGAAATTATCAGTTATGTGCAAAAAGGCAAAATTGCCCATAAAGATTCGGCA
>JAYRUI010000558.1:0-1684 GCA_041919175.1 Rheinheimera sp.
TGCCAATACGCCGGAGCTGACCGCCACTTTAGGCACTAAATACACGGTCGGTCTGGCCGGTGGTGAACTGGTGCTCAACGCCAACCTGGCACATCGCAGCGAAACGCAGATTTTTGAACTGCCTTCAGTGCTGGATAGCGGTGGTTATACTCTGCTGAACGCCGGTGCCACCTGGTATGCACCGGACGGTCATTGGGATGTATCGCTGCAGGGTCGTAACTTAGGCAATAAAGAAGTGCGGATTGCCGGTTATAACTTCCCGCTGCTGGCGGGTGAACAAACCATTACCGCTTATTACAACGACCCAAGAACTGTCAGTTTGTCGGTGGGTTATCGGTTCTGATGTGAAAAGATGTTGCCGGGGCCTGCGCCCCGGTTCATCATCAGCTTCTGCTTGTTTTACCAACGGTTTTGTATGATTGCCATTATTGCTGATGACCATCCGCTGTTTCGAGTTGCGCTGTCGCAGGCGTTGCAAGCTATTTTGGGCGCTGAAGCCCTGCTTTTTCAGGCCCACAGCATGGCGCAGTTGTGGCCTTTGTTACGGAGCCATCCCGATACCCAACTGATTTTACTGGATTTAAAACTACCTGACGCCGAAGGTTTTGCTGGCTTAACCGCGCTTCGCACCGAATACCCCGATATCAGCGTACTGATGGTGTCGGCCATTGAAGACCCCGCTGTGATTAAACAAGCGCTGCAACTCGGTGCTGCCGCTTATCTACCAAAATCTGCGCCGTTGGAAGTGTTGTCTGAAGCCGTCAGCGCGGTATTGGCGGGCGAGCGTTGGTTACCGGCAGAGCTTAAAGATGCAGTTTCACAAGCTGCTGATTTAATTGACCAACAATTTGCAGGTGCGCTTGAGCAACTCACTCCGCAACAATTTCGGGTATTAAAAATGATTGCCGATGGCCTGCTGAATAAACAGATTGCCTATGAAATGAATGTGCAGGAAACCACAGTCAAACAACATGTTTCTGCTATTTTGCGCAAGCTGGAGGTGAATAACCGCACCCTGGCCGGCATTATGTTTGAAAAGCTAAAGCTGCCGGATAATCTCTGAATTTTATGGTCTGACGGGCTGGTAAAACGGCTAAAAACGCTTTGTTGTTTTGGCGTTGTAAACGGTGCGTAAACAGCAATAAAGGCGACAATTGCAGCAGAAACAGTAGTTTGAAAAAACACTCGCCAAACACTTTTGAGCTGATATGCTGGCTATTCCGGCGCCTGATCCATTCAGGTTGTGGTTTCGGGCTTGCAGCAGGCAGTACCCATGACAAAACCTCCAACTTTGCATAACAACTTTATGTTTTCAGCCCTATTCAACTGGTTGCACCAAGCCCATTGGCCAGCGGCTTTGTGCCGCAGTGTGCTGCTGTTTGTCTTGTGGTTATTGGTGTGGCAGCTGGGACGGCTGGTGGAATATACCGACCATGCCAGTGTTTGGTTTCCGGCCTCCGGCCTGAGTTTTGCGGCTGTATTATTGTTTGGTATCAGCGCTATGCCGGCGCTGATTGCCGCCGCTGTGGTCATTACCCTCTGGACTGTTCATTATTACCAACTGCCATTAAACAGCGCCGACAGCCTGAATGCTGGCTTTTTATTCGCCATGGCACATTTACTACCTTATGGCCTGGGGGCCTGGCTGCTGCATTGGGTGTTGCCACTGGGGCAGCGGCATTTA
>JAYRUI010000559.1:0-1619 GCA_041919175.1 Rheinheimera sp.
GGTGCAGTTTGATATTAAGCCGACAGATCAGGTGGCTGTCATTGGCATTGGCGGTTTGGGGCATCTGGCGTTGCAGTTTTTACGGGCCTGGGGCTGCAATGTTACAGCTTTTACCTCATCAGAAGCCAAACGGCAGGAAGCACTGGCACTGGGCGCCCATCACACGCTGAATTCCAGAGATGAAGCTGAAATTGCTGCTGCCGCCGGCCGTTTTGACTTCATCATTTCCACCGTCAATGTACCGCTGAACTGGTCTTTGTATCTGAACACCTTAAAAGCCAAAGGCCGTTTGCATTTTGTTGGCGCCGTGCTGGAGCCTATTGCACTGGATGCTTTTTCGCTGATCTTGGGGCAACGCTCAGTATCGGGCTCGCCTGTTGGCAGCCCCGCCACTATCAGCAAAATGCTGGAGTTTTGCAGCCAGCATCAAATCGCACCTGTGGTGGAACGCTTTAAATTCAGTCAGATCAACGAAGCGCTGGCACGACTGAAAACCGGTGATGTGCGGTATCGTATTGTGCTGGAGCACTAACTATCTGTTCTGATTGCGCTCCCAAAAGCGGCCGCAAGCTTGTTGTGGCCGCCCTCCCGCCGGCAAGCATTTATCTGCAAATTTGCCGCATGGCGGACTCAATTTATAAATTCCCGCCGCCTGCAATTGTGCCCCAACATTCAACAGAAACTTTAATCACTTAAAAATCATATAGTTGATGATATTTCGCAGAAAAGCCAAAAAATAAACTTTCACAATAATTATTATCGCAATAACATCATCTCACCAACTGACAGCAACAGTGCAAAACAGCAACTGGGCAGGATGGAATGGCAGCAAGCAGCACAAAGTTTTACCTGAGTTTTAAAGCGTTTTTTCGTGTTTTTTTAACCAATAAATTATCGCGATAACTATTATCGCAACCAAAGAGGATTACACCATGCAAGTTATCTACAAAGCAACAGTGACCAGTACTTCAGGCCGTGATGGCCGTGCCGTATCAAACGACGCTCATCTGGATGTCAAACTCAGCACCCCACGTGAACTGGGCGGCGCCGGTGGCGAAGGCACTAACCCTGAACAATTGTTTGCCGCTGGTTATTCGGCCTGTTTTTTAAGCGCATTAAAATATGTCGCGGGTCAGCAAAAAGTAGCGATTGCCGCTGATGCCAATATCCGTGCTGAAGTAGGCATTGGCCAAATCCCAGGTGGTTTTGGTCTGGATGTAGAACTTTTTATCAGCTTACCTGGTGTGGATACTGAAGTTGCCAGCGCCTTGGTTGAAAAAGCGCACCAGGTCTGTCCTTACTCCAACGCAACCCGTAATTCACTGAATGTGCGTTTGACTTTGGTCTAAACGCCCCTGCATTGAAGTCAGATATGTTGGCGAGTCAATCCCCCGGCTTGATGGCTGGGGGTAAACAAACCAGACCGGCGTCAACAATACCGGATATCAAGCTGAGCAGACTCAGACAGACAACAATAACTTTCACTGCAGTATCCATGTGCCAGGCAATCCGGTTAACGGACCTGCATAGCGGCAGGCAAAATAGTTGTTATTTTTTTAACTATTAAATTATCGCGATAACATTTATCGCTTAAGGAATGACGATGCGCAAGTGGCAAC
>JAYRUI010000560.1:0-1550 GCA_041919175.1 Rheinheimera sp.
TTATTGAAACTGCCCTGCCACAGACAGCCGTTGTGATTGAAGGTGATGTTGCAGTCGCCGCCAGCTTTAGTCAGCTGCCGTTTCAGCATTTGCTCTATACCGGCTCTACCGCTGTGGGTTATCAGGTGATGCGCGCTGCCAGTGCAAACTTAACACCAGTGACTTTGGAGCTTGGCGGAAAATCACCGTTAATTCTGGCGCCGGATGCAGATATCACCCATCTGGCGGAACGTATTATTTTTGGCAAAACGGCCAATGCCGGCCAAACCTGCGTGGCGCCGGATTATCTGCTGGTGCAGCAAAGTCAGTTGGCGCCAACCATCGCCGCTTTACAGGCCGAATTTCAGAAATTTTATCCACCGCAAAGTTTTGCGCAAAACTATCCGGCCATTATTAATGAACGTCATTACCAAAGGTTGCAAAACTATCTGAGCTCGGCCAAAGCGGCGGGCGCTGAAATTATCAGTTGTCTGCCAGTCAATAGCGAGCAACAGCAAAAACGCTTGTTGCCACTGACGCTGGTGCTGAATGCGCCACTGGATTCTGCCCTTTGGACTGAAGAAATTTTTGGCCCTGTGTTACCGGTTCATACCTATCACAACATTGAAGAAGCACTTAATTTTGTCACCCAAAGGCCAAGACCTTTGGCGCTTTATTTATTTAGCAATAACAAACAGCTGCAGCAGCGGGTACTCACCCAAACCCATGCCGGCGGTGTTTGTATTAATGAAACCCTGATGCACGTGGGTCAGGAGGATTTACCTTTTGGCGGTATAGGCCCAAGTGGCATGGGCGCTTATCATGGCAAAGAAGGGTTCTTAACTTTTAGCCACGCTAAAGCCGTGCACCAAAAAGGCTGGCTGAACGCCAGTGTGCTGGCCTACCCACAACACAGGCCCAAACTCTTCCAGAAATTATTGCAATGGTTGCTGCGGTCTTGATGACCGCAGTTTGATCATCAACTTTCATGAAGACAAAGGCCATCACTGCGCTGTGATGGCTGAAGTTGTCACTGCGGTGCTTTTCCAGCAACGGCTCCGGCCCCCGCCTGAATAGGCGTAATCACTTTCGGCAAGCTCAGCGCCAAAACCATGGATAGCAAAGCACAAAAACTACCGAGCACAAAAGTAAAACTTGCCGCAGCACCATCCTGCCAGGCAATACCTGCCACATAAGCGCCGAGCGCACCACCGCCACCATAAATTAAGCCGGCATATAACGCCTGACCACGGCTGCGTTGGCTTTGCGGGAAAAACTGCTGAATAAACTGCATAGCGCAGCTGTGGGCTATTGCAAAACTAAAAGCATGCAGCAGCATACTGGCGGCCAGCAACCAGCCGCTGTCGGCAAGATAAGCCACCATCAGCCAACGGATCGCGGTTAAACCATAACAAAGGCCCAATAATTTCTGATAACTGCGGCCCTGCAAAATCCGGCCGGCAAAATAAAACGCCACTATTTCGGCGGCAACAGCCAGCGCGATTAACAAGCCGGCATCGCTGCCGCTGTAGCCTAAATCCCGAGTGTATAAGGTAAAAAAAGTATAAAAA
>JAYRUI010000561.1:0-1542 GCA_041919175.1 Rheinheimera sp.
GAACATGTTGTATATGTCATCGCAGGCCACTTCTGATGGCCGCATGACATTAACCATTACTTTTGCCATCGGCACCGATGTTGACCGTGCCCAGACGCAAGTGCAAAGCCGGGTCGACCGTGCCAAACCCCGCTTGCCACAAGAAGTGCAGCGTCTGGGTATTGTCACCGAAAAATCCTCACCGGATTTAACCATGGTGGTGCATTTAACTTCGCCTGATAACCGCTACGACATGTTGTATTTGTCCAACTATGCGGCGCAAAACGTCAAAGACGAGCTGGCCCGGATTGAAGGTGTCGGCGCTGTACGGTTATTTGGTGCCGGTGAATACAGCCTGCGCGTGTGGCTGGACCCACATAAAGTGTCGGCACTGAGCCTGACGCCACAACAGATAGTGGCCGCCATTCGTGAACAAAACCAGCAGGCAGCGGCCGGCAGTTTAGGTGCGCAGCCTTCAGGCGAAAGCGATTTTCAGCTCCTGATCAACGTCAAAGGCCGGCTGACTTCGGTAGAAGAATTTGGCGACATCATTATTAAAGTGGGTGCACAAGGTGAAATCAGCCGGTTAAAAGATGTGGCCAGGTTAGAACTGGGTGCCAGCACTTATGCGCTGAAATCTTTACTGGATAATAAAGACGCTGTGGCCATTCCGGTGTTTCAGGCCTCCGGCTCGAACGCCATTCAAATCTCGGATGACGTGCGCGCCAAAATGGCAGAGCTGTCAAAAAGTTTCCCACAAGGTTTAAGTTACGACATCGTGTACGACCCAACCGTTTTTGTGCGTGGTTCTATTGAAGCTGTGGTAAAAACCCTGCTGGAAGCTGTGCTGTTGGTGGTACTGGTGGTGGTGTTATTCCTGCAAACCTGGCGTGCTTCTATTATCCCACTGGTGGCAGTGCCGGTGTCGCTGGTCGGTACCTTTGCTTTTATGCACTTAATGGGTTTTTCGCTGAACGCCTTAAGTTTATTTGGTTTAGTACTCGCCATTGGTATTGTGGTGGACGACGCCATAGTGGTGGTGGAAAACGTTGAGCGCAATATTGCCGATGGTTTAAGCCCGCTTGCCGCCACCCAAAAAGCCATGAAAGAAGTGACAGGCCCAATTGTTGCCACCACTTTGGTATTGGCAGCGGTGTTTATTCCTACCGCTTTTATGACAGGTTTAACAGGTCAGTTTTATAAGCAGTTTGCGCTGACGATCACTATTTCGACCTTTATCTCGGCCATTAACTCCTTAACTTTAAGCCCAGCGCTGTCGGCGTTGTTGCTTAAAGCACATGACGCCCCGAAAGACAAACTGACCCGTGCCATGGATAAAGCCTTAGGCGGCTGGTTATTTCAGCCTTTTAACCGCGCTTTCCAAAAAGCCTCAGATGGCTACGGTTTACTGGTGCGTAAAGTGATTCGTTTTGGCGCGCTGGTTGGCATTATCTACATTGGTATGTTGGGTTTAACCGCAGGTTTATTTCACAGCACGCCAACAGGATATGTGCCAGGCCAGGATAAACAATATCTGGTGGCTTTAGCCAAATTGACGGAAGC
>JAYRUI010000562.1:0-1537 GCA_041919175.1 Rheinheimera sp.
TTAATTTCCAGCATTTTTTGCCCTGAAACAACCACATGGCGCTGATGCATACTGATGCCATCAGCTTTTTTATATAAAGACCAGGCTTCTTCTGCGTTGGCTTTCGCGGTCAATAACAGGCCGACCAGCGTGCTGATCCATAAAAACTGCATAAAACGGTAAAACGACATCAGCAGATCCTTCTCAAAGCTGAAAACGACATCAAGCAACAGCGCACAAAGCATAGCCTTATAAAACAACGCCGTTTTGCCACAACACTGCACCTTAGAACCGCAGAGCGCTTTGTAACATCACAGCGCTTTGCAATAACACATCAGCAGGCAATTTCAGCTACAATGGCCGCCGGATTTTGGGAGACTTTTGTGAATCATATCAATTCAGTGCTGGCGCTGCGACTGCAAGAGCTGCAACGCACCACTAAACCTTTTAATGCCCGTGGCAGCCGTGTCGTACGTTGTGATCATTGTTTGTTACCGACTGCGGATTGTATTTGTTTTGCCAAACCCCAGCCCTGCGCCAAAAGTGCAGTGTTATTTCTGATGTATACCGGTGAGTGTTTTAAACCCACCAACACAGGCCGCTTAATTGCCGATGTGGCGATGGACAACCATGCTTTTGTCTGGGACAGAACAGCACCAAACCCGGCTTTGCTGGCGTTATTGGCCGATCCGCAGTATCAGCCGGTGGTGATATTTCCGACTCAATATGCCGAGCCTGAGCGTTGTATCAGCCAGCCAACACCGGCTGAAGGCAAAAAAACTTTGTTTATTTTGCTCGACGGCACCTGGCGTGAAGCGAAAAAAATGTTTAGTAAAAGCCCCTACCTGAACCAGTTTCCGGTGCTGGGTATTCAACCAACAGAAGCATCAAATTATCAGCTGCGCGAAGCGGCACATTTGCATCAGCTTTGTACCGCTGAAGTGATGATTGAAGTGCTGAAAGTAGACGGTGATGAAGCAGCCGCAGCGCAACTGGCGGATTATTTTCACACTTTTCGCAAACACTATATGGCCGGCAAACCGCATCTGGATTTTTTACACAAAGCCTGAGCTGGCCTAACAGGCTGGCGTTACAGTGCTAAGCCCGGGGTTGGCGCCAGACGCCATGACTGCAAAACCCATTCTCTGGTGCGCTACGCCACAACCCGGCAAAGTGCGCCATTAACGATAAAAATCAACGGCCTGCTGTAATAACCAAGCCGGATCATCCAGCGCCAGATCATGCCCGGCCGATGGATGTAAACGCAGCGGCACCTGCCAGCACTGCGCTATTTTTTCGCTGGCCACCACATCAACCAACCTATCCCGCTTGCTGCCAAGCAATAACACAGGGCACGCCGGTTTATCCGGCAACACAAAGTTACTGGCTGCCCATAGCTGGCGTAGTGCGTTGAGCCTGCTGATGGGCCTTATGGCCGCCAGCCTGACAAAACCTGCAACATGGGCCTGGCGCACCTCGGGTTGATTACTGGTTAAGTGCAAAATCAGTTGTTCCCGTTGTTGCAGGTTGGCACACAAAGCGGCAATCACAGTTGGGT
>JAYRUI010000563.1:0-1522 GCA_041919175.1 Rheinheimera sp.
ATCCCTTCAGCCAGTTTTTCAGTGGCCATAGCGTCTTCGTTCAGTGCCCAGCGGAATTCGCTTTCAGTCAAGGCGGCAGGCGCTTTGTGGGTTGCACCTGTGTCACGTAAGTGCACCGTCAGTTCGCCTGTTTGTTTACTCAGTTCGTCCAGCAGCGCAGGGGCAATAGTTAAACGGTCACAACCGGCCAGTGCCAATACTTCACCGATGTTACGGAAGCTTGCACCCATGACAATGGTTTTATGGCCATGCTGTTTGAAATAACGGTAAATTTCCCGTACTGAAATCACACCAGGGTCTGTTTCAGCATCGTAACTTTGACCTGTTGCTGCTTTGTACCAGTCCAGAATACGGCCAACAAAAGGCGAAATCAGAAATACACCGGATTCTGCACAGGCACGGGCCTGACACATATGGAATAACAGCGTCAGGTTACATTGAATACCTTCTTGCTCAAGCACCTTGGCGGCCTGAATACCTTCCCAGGTAGAAGCAATTTTAATCAGGATTTTGTCGGTGCCAATGCCATTTTCCTGATACAAAGCAACCAGTTGCTTGGCTTTGGCAATAGTGGCTTTGGTATCAAAACTTAAGCGGGCATCCACTTCGGTCGACACACGGCCAGGCACCAGTTTGCTGATTGCTGTGCCCACATCAACCGCAAATTTGTCAGAAGCCAGGCTTAACTGTGCTGTGGCATCGCTGGTTTTGCTTTTGGCATAAGCGGCCGCTGCTGCCAATAATGGTTTGGCAAATTCCAGCTGGCTGGCGTTTAACAATAATGATGGGTTGGTGGTGGCATCTACCGGGCGGAATTGTTCAATAGCAGTGATATCGCCGCTATCAACAACCACAGTAGTCACAGCTTTTAATTGATCTAATAAAGTGCTCATATTGTTTTATTACCGTTTTTTGGTCAGCTTTTAGCTGAAATTAAGTCCGATTCTAAATATTTGTAGGAAAATTACAACATATTTGCCAGTGTTTGTGCCATCTGTGTTGGTATTCGGGAGCGCTGCTTTGGCTCTGTGTATTGGCTTTTATCTGTCAGGCCTGGCTCTGCACTGTTTTTATTCAAGCCAGCTGGATCAGCACTGTCTTTCACAGGCCTTATTCGCTTGCAGCTGCGGGCAGAACCAGCTGTCTGGCCGCTTTGTATACTAGCCTTTTGCGGTACGACTTTCACCGCGTTACCAACAATTCTGCATCTGCAGCTATTAATACGACTCTTGATACAAGTGCATCTGCGCGAACAAAAGCTTTAAGTAAACATCCACCCTGATTCCTGCCATCCCATTTTTTACAAAAACCGGGGCTGGTTGTGGGGATTTGTACAGCTTGTTGTTCTATTGAGCTTACTGCGGTTTTATGTCGGTGATATGTCGCCGGTGCCGTTTTTCTGGCTGAAGTTGCCTGGCTTGCTGCAACAGACCTTGTGAAAACGCAGCCGGTAATTTTGCCATTGATGCCGGCACGCGAAAAGGGGCACACAGGCTAAATATGTGGTTAACTTCAGGATTTT
>JAYRUI010000564.1:0-1515 GCA_041919175.1 Rheinheimera sp.
TTTTTTGCAGCTGTAACTGTAAATCAGCCTTTAATGGCTGAGCGCTGGCGACGGCGGCCAAAGTGGTATAAGCCCAGCTGCGTTGATCGGATGGCAACGGCAACCGAAACCAGACAATCCCTTTTAGATTGGCAAACTGTTGTTGCTGCAGCCAAAACAGCCACTGTTGCACCAGTGAAGGGTCAACCCGCAGTTCCTTCCTTTCGCCTTTGATATCCAGTGGCACTTCACTTTCTACCCAGTATTGTTTTACTCCAGAGTGTTCTACCCCAGATTGTTGCGCAGCTTGAGAGCCTTGCGCTGTTGTTTCGGGAGTTTGGGTGATCAGCGCCGAATGATATGCAGGTAAAGCAAAATACAAAGGGCTCTGGCTTTGCGCTGCCGCTGCGATGGCCCATTTTTTGGCAAGTTCAGGCGCAAACAAACCTTGCTGTGGTGACAACACCGCATGCAGCTGCATCGTCAGCTGACTGACTTGTGCGCTTAGCGGGCCAAATTCGGCCGATTGCAGCCAGTCGGGCAAAGCGGTGATGCTGACCGGAATGTGTTTAGGCAGCGCCGCCCGGAACTGTGTCAGCCATAGCCGGTAAGCCGCCAAATGGCTGCGGGCGCAGTCATAGTCAATTTCAATACCGGCCAGCTGAATACCGGCCTGTTGATACAACGCCAGGAGAGGCTGAAGTTTTTCAGTCAATTGTTGTTGCGGCAATTTCGGAATTTGGCCATCAAGGCGCAGCACCAAAGTCACGGGTCTGCCGTCTTGTTTCAGCAGCGACATATTCACATCGGCCTGATGCCAAAGCGGGCCTTGTGGGGTGGTCATATACTGCAAAGCCAGAATGCGTAACGCAGAAAAATGGCGGCGGCTTTGCGCCAGCGCCTGCTGGTGTTCGGCGGTCCAGACGCGCTGCCAGATATAGAGCTCTTGTTGCAGCGCTGGCGCTGCTAACTGAGGTTGTGCTGTTTGAAGGCTTGCGGTTGCCGGCTGTTGTTGTTCGCAGCCGCTTTGACTCAGCAGCAACAACAGCACCACAAAAACACGCCACCACACAGCTTATAACCAGGCAAAAGCGTCGGCGTACATCTGCTCGCGTTTGGCGCCCTGGGCCAAAAAGGCGTCGCGCACTACACCCACCATGGCAAAAGGCCCGGCGATATAAATATCAAAAGCAGCTAAATCGGCATGATCATCCAGCACCGCCTGGTGCACAAAACCAGTGCGGCCCTGCCAGTTGGCATCCGGCTCCTGCACCACCAGATTCAGCTGATACTGCGAATTGGTTGCCTGCCAGGCCGCCAGTTCATCAGCGGCATACAGCGCCTGTGGATTGCGTAAACCCCAGTACAGCTGCACGCTGCGGTTCAGATTGGCATTGGCAATAGCGCTGGCAATACTGTGTACATAAGAAAAACCAGTGCCACCCGCCAGCAGAATAATGGGGTTGCTGCTTTCTTCGCGCCAATAGGCCTCACCTAAACCCACCTGCACCAGCACTTCAGCATTGTCATTCAGAT